>JAVBTW010000079.1:0-5540 GCA_031555975.1 Eubacteriales bacterium | reverse complement strand
GACCTCATGATCTGCCAAGTGGGGGGGCATGCGGCCGCCCCCCGTTGTTAAATAATAATTAATTGGTTTTCTAAAAAGTGAACGTAGCATAAGGAAATCCGATGGAGTTGGCGTCGTAGGCCCACATTTTATGCGTGCCGTCCAGCCATTCCTTGCCCTGCGCGCCGTTGATGGCCAGGCGGATGTTCGCCTTGCCCATGGCGTCGCCGTCCTGGGCGACAGTGGCGGTCATGCCGCCGTCTTTGATGGACTCGAGCGCGGAGTCAACCGCGTCCACGCCGATGACAACGATGGACGGATCGCCGTCGATGCCCGTGTTGTAGCCCACCGCGTTCAGTGCGGCGACAGCGCCCATGGCCATCATGTCATTGTTGGCGAATACGACTTCGATCTTGTCGCCGAAGCTGGCCCAGGTGGCAGTCATGGCGTCCAGCGCCTGCGTCTGGTCCCAGTTGCAAACGAGGGTTTCGGTGACGGGTTCCAGCTTCAAACCCTTGGCAATGGCGGTCTCAACGGAGTACTGGGTGCGGGCAATGGCCTCGGGGTTGTTCGGCTCGCCCATGAACTCAATGTACTGCAGGATGCCGTCGCCATTCTTGTCGATCGACGGATCGGCCGCGTAAAGGTCTGCCAGGATCTCGCCCTGCATGTCGCCCGCCTCGCGCGGGGTGGTGCCGACGAAGATGGACTTGGAATCCACGATGACGCCCTGGCGTGTCTCCTCGGTGGGCTCCTTGTTGTAGAACAGGAACGGGATGCCGGCGCCGGTGAACATATCAACCAGCTGCTGGCCGGAGGCCACTTCCGCCAGATTGATGATGATGAAATCCGGCTTCTCACCCACCAGGGCGGTGGCCTGCTCAACCTGCTTGGCCATATCGTCGGCCGCGTCGTACATCGTCAGTTTCACATTGACGCCCAGTTCGGCGCCCAGTTCGCCCGCGTACTTTTCCATGGCGGCACGGACGGTGGAGCCATAGGTGTCGTCATACTTCCAACTCAGCGCGCGGATGTCCAAGTCAGTCTTTGCCTCGGCGGTCGCAACTGCGGCCACGGAGAACACCATTACCAGTACCAGCATAATCGAAAGCAGTCTCTTCATGGATTGGATTCCTCCTCACATTTTCGGCGAATTAAGACGTGCATGTTAATAAACCCGCCGGTTTTGTATAGTATACACGAGATACAGCCCGAAATCAATGAAAATCTTCCTGTTTTTTCGGAGAAATTCTACCGGCGCTTCGTTTTCACTTTGTTTTCGTTCGCGCGGTTCGGCGACACATCCGCCGGCAGGGGCATATCACGACATATTTTGACAAGATATTGCACATGTGGGCAGAAATGGAGTATAATGTAGTATCTCTGGAACGCGACAAAATAAAGGGATGCCGCCCCGTTTGGCCGGATTGTGGCAGGAGTGGACAGCTTGCAGACAAAAACAAAATTCTACCACCGAATCAATGTGCGCGTATTGTATGTGCTGTGCGCACTGTTTGCTATCGCCGGCATCGCGGTCAGTTTGGTCAACGCGCGCAGTGTAAGGGCGCTGTACATCCACTCCTTTACCGACAAGGTGCTGCAGTCCAACGCGCTCATGTCGGAACTGGTGGACGCGGAGGCGGTGATGGAGTACGCCAACCTAATGAACAGTCAGGATGACGCGTTTAAACTGCGCCAACGCCAGTTCAACGAAGACCGAGGCAAGCTGTATGCGCTGATGGAATCCGGCGCGCCGGAGGCTGCCCAGGCTGTGGTGCTCGCCCGCATGGAGGCATTCCACGCGGAGATGGCGCGGTACAAGACCCCGGAATACCTGCGGACACTGCGCGAACTGCAGCGGCTGCAGGCGTCCAGCGGCGCGAAGTATGTGTACATCGTCGCCGACACCGGCGTGACCGACGCAGAGGGGAACAAGCTATACACCTACATTTTCGACGCGTCCGACCAGGGCGAATTCAACAGTCCTGATGCCGATGGCCTGGGCACCGTGTCCCCGTTTGAGCCTGAAGCGGACCAGATCTATCTGAACCACAAGCCCATGACGAACGTGCTGTACTATAACGAGCCGCCCTATGGCGAACTGTATTATGCCTACGCACCGGTGCTGACGGACGGCGGCGCCATCGCGGGCATTCTGGGTACCGATGTGGAACTCGGTCCCATGTACGGCGACATCAACGGCGCGATAATGCGGAGCGTATTGACATTCGCCGCGTTTTTACTGCTGGCGCTGGTGGTCACTTACCTGTCCATCGCGCATATGATCACGCACCCACTGGGACAATTGACCGATACGGCATCAAGGCTCGCCTCGGGCGACGTATATGCCTCTGTGCCCAGGTCCGCGCTGAAGAGCAAGAGCGAACTGGGCCACCTGGCCCACGCCATTGACGACATGGGCCGCACCTATCAGACCATGATCACCTCCACAGACCAACTGCTCCAGGCGGCGAACCGGGGCAGACTCGACGTGCGCAACAACGCGGCGCTCTACAAGGGCGACGTAAAAAAGGTCATAGAGCAGATGAACGACGCGCTTGACGCCACCACGCTGTATCTCAACTCCATGCCCGAGGCGATTCTCATCATGAGCCGTCAGCGCGAAACACTGTTCCGAAATGACCAGTATATCGCACTGTTCCAAGACCTGCCCGCGCACGAGTTCTTGCGCACGGCACTGGGTGATGCGAACAACATCCCCGAAGGCAGCGTCATTACCAGCCACCGCGGCCGCTCATTCACAATCGCGTTCAAGACGATCGCTGTGGGCGAGGCCCACGACGACAGCATTTTGGTCATCTGCATGGACATCACACAACTGATCGAGGAAAAGGAGAACGCCCAGGCGGCGGCCAAGGCCAAGTCCGACTTCCTCAGCCGCATGAGCCACGAAATGCGCACACCCATGAACGCCATCATCGGGATGGGCAAGATCGCGGAGAGCACCCGGGACGTAGACAAGCTGAAATACTGCCTGCAGACCATCGGCGCCTCCAGCGAACACCTGCTGTCGATCATCAACGACGTGCTGGACATGTCCAAAATCGAGGCCGGCAAGTTCGAACTGACGCCAGAGCCGATGAACCTTTCGCACTGCCTGGACAAGATCAGAAACCTGATCCAAGATCAGGCCGCGGCAAAGCGCCAAACGCTCACCGTCGAGATCCAGCCGGGCGTTCATCAGGATTTTGTGGCGGACGAACTTAGGCTGAGCCAGGTGCTCACAAACCTGCTGTCAAACGCGGTCAAGTTCACCGCGGCCGGGGGCCACATCACGCTGCGCGTCGAAAGCGCACCAAAAGGCGGAATCCGGTTCTCGGTCACCGACGATGGCATCGGCATGACGGACGACCAGGTAAAAAAGCTGTTCCAGTCCTTTGAGCAGGCAGACGGCAGCATCAGCCGCCGGTTCGGCGGCACCGGACTGGGGCTGGCGATTTCAAAGAGCATTGTGGACAAGATGGGCGGGGAGATCCGGGTCGAATCAAAGTTCGGCGCGGGTTCCACGTTCAGCTTTGTGGTCACGCTGCCATGCGCCGACGAAGCTCAGCGGCGCGTGTTGCAAAGCAGCGCAACCGCTCTGGACCCCAATGGTCAGATCGACTTTTCGGACCTGCGCGCGCTGTTGGCCGAGGACGTCGATATCAACGCGGAAATCTTCAAGGCGCTGCTGGAGCCGACCGGTCTCATGGTGGATGTGGCGGAGAACGGAAAGATCGCCTGTGCACTGTTTGAAGCCGATCCGCAACGCTACGACTTGATTCTGATGGATATTCAGATGCCGGAGATGGACGGCTTGGAAGCCACGCGCCACATTCGTTCTTTGGGCACAGACAAGGCGCGGGCGATCCCCATCATCGCGATGACCGCCAACGCGTTCAAAGAGGATATCGACAGGTGTTTGGAAGCCGGCATGAACGACCATCTGGCCAAGCCGATTGACGAAGGCGCTGTTATAGAAAAGATCGCCAGGTGGGCGAGAACGGCTCGAATCTGACATTGCTAACATAACTTCCCCCCATTGGCAATTGAATTGTGTGCTTGGGCATGCTATGATAATCACATTACACCATGTGAAGGAGACCACCAACGACCATGATCCAAGTAGAAGAAGTCAGCCTGCAATTTGGCGGGAGCAAGCTGTTCGCGAACGTAAACCTCACATTTAATGACGGCAACTGTTATGGCGTGATCGGCGCGAACGGCGCGGGCAAGTCCACTTTCCTGCGGCTGCTGTCCGGGGACCTGGAACCCTCCACCGGTCGGATCCACATAAAAAAGGGCCAGCGCATGTCGGTGCTGAAGCAGGACCAGAACCAGTATGACGCATTCACCGTCATGCAGACGGTGTTGCAGGGCAACGCGCGACTGTATGAGATCATGACGGAAAAGGACGCACTTTATATGAAGGCTGACTTTTCCGACGAGGACGGCATCAAGGCGTCTGAGCTTGAAGGTGAGTTCGCCGAAATGAACGGCTGGGAAGCGGAATCAGACGCGTCAAAGGTGCTGCAGGGTTTGGGCATACCGGTGGCGCTGCATGAGACGGTCATGGGCGAGTTGGACGGCAGGCAAAAGGTCAAGGTGCTGCTGGCCCAGGCGCTTTTTGGCAAGCCCGACAGCGTGCTGCTGGATGAGCCGACCAACAACCTGGACTACGAGTCCATCGAATGGCTGCAGGACTTCCTGCTCGATTTTGAGGGCACAACGATCATCGTGTCCCATGACCGCTACTTCCTGAACACCGTGTGTACGCACATTGTGGACATCGACTACGGCAAAATCCAGATGTTTGTGGGCAACTACGACTTCTGGTACGACGCCAGCCACATGATGCAGTCCATGATCAACAACCAGAACAAGAAATACGAGGAAAAGGCGCGCGAGCTGCAGGCGTTTATCGCCAGGTTCAGCGCCAATAAATCGAAGGCAGGCCAGGCCACATCGCGCCGCAAGCTGCTGGAAAACCTGCCGATCACAGAGTTGCCCATATCCAGCCGCCGCTATCCCTGGGTCGCGTTCAAGCCGGACCGCGAGGCGGGCAAGGACATCCTGTTCGTGGAGCACCTCTCAAAAACCGTGGACGGCGTGAAACTGATCGACGACGTGTCGTTCATCTGCGCGAAGGGCGACAAGATCGCGCTGATCGGCGAGAACGAACTGGCAAACACCTGCCTGCTGCAGATTCTGGCGGGCGAGCTGGAGCCGGACGAGGGCCTTGTGAAGTGGGGCGTGTCCACGTCTCAGTCCTACTTTCCCAAAGACAACACGGAGTATTTCGCCGGACACACGGAATCGCTGGTGGAGTGGCTTTCCGAGTGGTCGCTGGTGGACAAGCATGAGAGCTATCTGCGCCAGTTCCTGGGCCGGATGCTGTTCTCGGGTGACGATGTGTACAAGCAGGTGAGCGTACTGTCGGGCGGTGAGAAGGTGCGCTGCATGCTGTCGCGGATGATGCTGTCCGGCTCGAATGTGCTGCTGATGGATCAGCCGCTCAACCACCTCGACCTAGAATCCATCACCGCGCTGAACAACGGGCT
>JAVBTW010000089.1:0-8178 GCA_031555975.1 Eubacteriales bacterium | reverse complement strand
TGGCTGGGCGCGATGGTGCTGCTCATGTGGGGCTACTTTTTCCGGATGCGGCAGGTCGTCGTTTGAGCTTCATCCGCGCTGCGGGGCCCTACCCTTCCTGATCCATCAACCGCTCCACCAGCAGCTTCACGCGCTCCTTGGCGCGCTGCTGCTGCATCCACACGTCCTCCTGCGCCTGCGCGCCATCGCCCATGAGCTCAACGAACTGGCTGACTTTGAGGCCCAGCGCTTCCTGCATATCCTGATCGCTGCCCCGCGGACTCACCAGATAATAACACAGCAGGGAGTCGAGCTGCCCGATCCTGTGCGCGCGGTCCTCAGCCTGCGAGTGCACCGCGGGACTCCAGTCCAGTTCGCCAAACACCACGCAGTTCGCGCGCTGCAGATTGAGTCCGCTGGCCGCCCGCAGCGACACCACGCACAGGTTGGTTTTGCCGTCCATAAACGCCTTGGCGGCGCGGTCCTTTTCCGCCTCGTTTTCGCGGCCCGTGATGAAAACGGGATGCTGCGTTTTTAGCTCCTTTTTGTACAGGTCCATCACCAGATGATGGTGCGCGAACAACAGCACCGCTTCGCCGTCGTCCAGCAGCGCGCGCACGAACGCCGCCACGTACGGCGCCTTCGCCACGCCCGTGGCCTGCCGCTGTTGCTGGCAGATCTGGTCCTCAATCAGCGCGCGCATGGACGCGTCGTCGGTCCGCCGCAGCTCGCCAAGCTTCTCCATCGCAGGCGCCATCAACTGCCGATAGACCTTGTCATCCCAGTCGATCTCTTGAACCAGCCTGCGCTTGGGCGGCAACTCCGACAGTACGTCGCGCTTTAAGCGCCGCAGCATCAGGCCCTCGCGGCGCAGGTGTTCACCCAACAGGTCCGGCTTGGCCACGATGGCGCTGTTGTAGCCGTAGCACCACTCGCGGGAAAAGCTCTCCCAGTCGCCCAGGAAATGGAAATCCAGGATGTTCACCACATTCCAGATCTCCCCGCCTTGGTTGTAGATGGGTGTGCCCGACAATCCGATCACGCGCTCCACGCAGCTTGACAGCAGGCTGGCGGACGCGTATTTTTCTGTGCCCGCATGTCGCAACTCCTGGATTTCGTCGAAGATAACCGCACGAAAAGGCTGCTCGGGCAGCTCCTTTTTCCAGCCGCGCAGCAGCAGGTAATGAATGATGTAGATGTCCGCCTCCGGCAGATTGTATGGCTTGAGGCCATGAATCACATGAATGCGCACGCCGCCGTCCAGTTTCAGAAACCGCTCGGCTTCGCGCGACCAGTTGCGCACCAGGTGCGGAGGCACCACCAGCAGGCACGGAAACGCCGCCGTGGTCGCCAGATAGGCCAGCGCTTGCACGGTCTTGCCCAATCCCATTTCGTCCGCAAGCAGCCCGCGCTCGTTCGCCAACAGATAGGCAAGGCCCTGCTGCTGAAACGGCATCAGTTCGCCGCCAAAGCTCTGAGGCGGCGGCGTGGCCGATTCCGGCGCGCTGAGCCGCGCCTCGCGCCGGGTGGCGTACTCGCGGGCGTCCTCAAGCGACGCCTCCCAACGCGCGCGGTCGGATTCCTTGATCTCCAGCGGATAGCGCAGCATCAGCCAGTTCAGGTCGCCGATGATGCGCCGGTGGGCAGTGAACCGCGCCACGCCGCGTCCTTTGCCGTCGCAACCGGGAAAAAGGCGCTTTGCCAGTTCGGTCACACAGGGTTCCCCCTTGATGGTCCAGGACTTTGAGCGCCGGTTGTAGCTCAGTGTGCCGTAGATGTGGGCAGGCGCCGTGCCGGGTTCGCGCAGATAGGCCGGATAATTCATGGCAGGGACACCCCCCAGAGCTTGTTCAGGCCAAAGACCGTCACTGGCTTTCCTTGGATGGCGCCAGGCAGGTTCACGCCCGAGGTGGTGGCCAGGATGAGGCCGTCGAGGGCTTCAAGCGCAAGGTACTTCTCCGCCTGCTGTTGCAGCCGTGATCGCGGTTGCTTTTTGACTTTCACCTCAATGCCGACCCGGCCACACAAAAAATCGATGCGGCGGCCGGGCGCGAGGCGAGCCTCGTGTATGGCGGGGATGCCCGCCTGAGCCAACGCGTCCGCGATCAATCCGTGAAGTTCCGGTTCGGTCAGCACTGCTGGGATGCGCAGGGTCGCCAGTGCGGAGAGGATTTGTTGCATGCTGTTGCACCTCGGGCTGTGATTGATTCAGGGAAGGGGATGCGCGCCTATTCCGCGACCTCCGCCGGATAACCTTCCGCCTCGATGGCGGTGATCAACTGCGGATCGGTGACGGTCTCCGGGCAGCGGACCTTCGCCGTGCCCGCGTCCAAATCGATTTCGACCTGGGTGCAGTGTGCTTTTTCCAGCGCGTCTGATACATGACGGACGCAGTTTTGGCACATCATGCCCGTCACGTTCAGCGTGACGGTGCGCAATGGAGCGGCTTCTGACGCACCGTCCGCGCAGCATTCAGTCGCGACGGAAGGAGGCGCCTGTTGCGGCGCATCGTCCTTGACGTTGCCTTTGACGCGCCTCAACCTCAGTGCGTTCATCACGACGCAAAGGCTTGACAGGCTCATCGCGGCCGCGCCGATCATCGGACTCAGTTTCCAGCCCAGCGCAGGGTAGAACGCGCCAGCCGCCAGCGGAATCCCGATCACATTGTAGATGAACGCCCAGAACAAGTTTTGTTTGATGGTTCGGATCACGCGGCGGCTGATGCCGATGGCGTCGAGTACACCATGCAAGTCATGGCGCATCAGCACCACGTCCGCCGACTCGATGGCGATGTCGGTGCCGGCGCCAATGGCCACACCCACATCCGCCCGGGCCAGGGCAGGCGCGTCGTTGATGCCGTCGCCCACCATCATGACGGTCTTGCCCTCGTCTTGCAGCCGCCGCACTTGGCGCTCCTTGTCCTGCGGCAACACATCGGAAACGACTTCTGTGATGCCCAGCAGACGCGCAACTGTGTTCGCGACCCGGGCATGATCACCGGTGAGCATCACCGTGCGCAGGCCGCTCGAGGCCATCATGCTGATCGCGCCAAAGCTGCTCTGTTTGATCTGGTCTGCGACCGCCACCAATCCGATGGCCGCACCGTCCTGCGCGAAGTACAGGCAGGTTTTGCCGTCACCGCTCAGCGCGTCGGCCTGCCCTGTTAGGGCATCGACAGAGATGCCACTCTCGTCCATCATCGCGCGGTTGCCCGCCACGATCGGTTTTCCTTCAATTGTTGCCTGGACGCCGCGTCCGGGTACAGCCACGAAGTCGTGCGCTGGGAGCAGCACCAATCCGTCTGACGCCGCCCTGTGAACAACCGCCTCGGCCAGCGGATGCTCGGACGGTTTTTCCACAGATGCAGCCAACGCAAGCAAAGAGCGCTCGGACAGGCCGCCCAGCGTCACTATATCCGTCACGCCGGGCTTGCCGGAGGTGATGGTGCCGGTTTTGTCCATGATGATGGCGTCCACGCTGTGCGCGCGCTCCAGCGACTCGGCGCTCTTGAACAGAATGCCCATCTGCGCCGCGCGACCCGTACCCACCATGATGGCCACCGGCGTGGCCAGTCCCAGTGCGCAGGGGCAGCTGATCACCAGCACCGAGACGCCAATGGACAGCGCGAAGGAGATGTCCTCGCCCGCGATCAGCCAGCAGGCGCTCGCCAACAGCGCGACGCCCATCACGACCGGCACAAATACGCCCGCCACCTTGTCCGCAAGCCGCCCGATGGGCGCCTTGCTGGCGCCGGCATCCTCGACCAGGCGCACGATCTGCTGCAGTGCCGTGTCGGTGGAAAGCTTCGTGCATTCGACGGTCAAAGCCCCGTTTTTGTTGATCGTGCCCGCCGACACACGGTCACCGGGCGCTTTTTCCACGGGCAGGCTTTCGCCGGTCAGCGCGCTCTCGTCCACCGCGCTCTGGCCGCTCAGCACGGTTCCGTCCACCGGAATCCGTGCGCCCGGTTTCACCCATGCGCGGTCGCCGACGCGCACGTTCTCAATGCGCAACGTCATCTGCACACCGTCCCGCTCCACCTGCGCTTCGTCTGGCTGTAGGGCGAGCAACTGTTGAATCGCGTCGGTGGTGCGGCCCTTGCTGCGGGCCTCGAAATATTTGCCCAGTGTGATCAACGCCAAGATCGTCGCGGCGGATTCAAAGTATAGATTGTGGTACAGGTGCATGGTGTGCTCGTGCATGCCACCGCGATCCATGATGAACGCGATCTGAAACAGCGTCCATATGCTGGACACCAGCGCCGCACCCGACCCGATGGCGATCAGCGAATCCATGTTGGGGTTTTTGCGCCAGAGGGCATGGAGCCCTGTGCGGAAATAGTTTGCGTTTGCGATGACGATGGGCAGCGTCAGGAAAAGCTGCACCAGCGACAGCACCATGGTGTTGCCCGTGGGACCGGGCAACATGCGCTCAGATGGAAACAGCATCGGTCCCATGGTCAGCGTCATCAGCGGCAAAAGGCAACAAATTGAGACGACGAGCCGAGCCCGCATGGTCCGCGTTTCTTTTGCCGCACCCGAATCGGCGTCCGGCGCGGCGGCGGCCTTCGCCGTCCCACCCAGCAACCTCGCGCCATAGCCCGCGTTTTCCACCGCATGGATGATGTCGGCGGGAGAGAGGGCCGTTACGTCATAACTGACCGCCATGCGCTGTTGCAGCAGGTTCACTTCCACGCCCGCGACGCCCGGCAGCTTTTTCACCGCGCGCTCCACGGCGGCGCTGCAGGCGCTGCAGGTCATGCCGGTGATTTCATATCGCTGCTTGTCCATTTCAATGTTGACTCCTTTGGTCGGATATATCCCACGGAGATATGATAGCGCGATGGCAGGGGTTTGTCAAGGAGAGGATCGTTATGCGGCGCAAACCCTCAGTCCAGCAGCCTGAGCGCCGATGATTAAACCTCGGCGAATTTGGAAAGAATTTCTCGATATAGCCTTCCTTCCGCCGTGATAATAGGCTATAATATCATTAATATGCACACAGGCGCATGCAGGCCGCGGGTCACGGCCAATAATCGACACGGAGGCGTTTCAACATGGCACTCATAGACAGGATCATCGCGCAGGCGCAGACATCCATCCGGCACATCGTGCTGCCCGAGGGCGAAGAGCCGCGCAACATTGCGGCCGCGGCTGAAATTGCCAAGCAGGGCATCGCCAAGATCACCATGCTGGGCGATCCCGAGAAGTCGTGCAAGGCCGAAGGCGTGACCGTCATCGACCCCAAGACCTCGAACAAGGCGGAAGCCTACGCCCAGACGCTCTACGAGTTGCGCAAGGAAAAGGGCATGACGCTGGACCAGGCCAAAGAGTTGGTCAGCGACCCGATGTACTACGGCGTGATGATGGTGAAGCTGGGCGATGCCGACGGGCTGGTCAGCGGCGCAATCCACTCCACCGGCGACATGCTGCGCCCCGCGCTTCAGATCATCAAGCCCAAGAAGGGCATGAAGACCGTCTCCAGCTGCTTCTTGATGGAGTGCCCGGATCATGCCTTTGGCCAGGACGGCGTGTTGATCTTCGCCGACTGCGCGGTCGTGCCGAATCCCACCGCCGAGGAAATGGCGAACATCGCCCTGGGCGCAGCGGACAGTGCCCGCGCGCTGGTTCAGATGGAGCCCAAAGTGGCTATGCTCTCTTTCTCTACCAAGGGCAGCGCCAAGCACGAGCTGGTCACCAAGGTTCAGGAGGCGACCAAGATCGCCCATGATCTGGCGCCGGACCTCATGTTGGACGGCGAACTGCAGCTGGACGCCGCGCTGGTGCCTGAAGTGGGCCAGCTGAAGAGTCCGGGCAGCCCTGTCGCAGGTCATGCCAATGTGCTGGTCTTCCCGGACCTGCAGTCGGGCAACATCGGCTACAAGCTGGTGCAGCGCCTGGGCAAGGCTGAGGCCTACGGCCCGGTTCTGCAGGGCATCGCCAAGCCGTGCAACGACCTGAGCCGCGGTTGCAGCGTGGAGGACATCGTGGCGACAGTGGCCATCACCGCCGTGCAGGCGCAGTTCTGATTGAGTGAAGAATGATTGTGGAGGGCGTTTAGAATGAAAGTCTTGGTCATCAATGCGGGTTCCTCATCGCTGAAGTATCAGTTGGTCGACATGGACAGTGAGAACGTGCTCGCCAAGGGTATGGTTGAGCGCATCGGCATCGAGGGCAGCAACCTGGTGCACAAGTACGGCGAACAGAAGGTCAAGTTCGAGCAGCCGCTGAAGGATCACAAAGAAGCCATCGCGCTCGTGCTCGCGACCCTCACCGGTAAAGACCACGGCGTGATTGGGTCCATGGACGAAATCGGTGCGTTCGGTCACCGCGTGGTGCATGGAGGCGAGAAGTTTGCCAGGTCCGTCATCATCACCGACGAGGTCATGGAGGCCGTCAAGGACAACATTTCGCTGGCACCGCTGCACAATCCCGCGAATCTGATGGGCATTGCCGCCTGCCAGCACGTCATGCCGAACACGCCCAATGTGGCGGTTTTTGACACAGCATTCCATCAGACCATGGCCCCAGCGGCCTACATGTACGGTGTGCCGTACGACTATTACGAGCGCCTGAAGGTCCGCCGCTATGGGTTCCATGGTACCAGCCACCGCTATGTGTCGCAAAAGTGCATCGAGCTGCTGGGAAAACCCGCCGCGGAGACCAAGATCGTCACCTGTCACCTGGGCAACGGCTCGTCGCTTTGCGCGGTCAAGGGCGGCAAATCCGTCGATACCTCCATGGGCATGACGCCCTTGGAAGGCGTGTTGATGGGCAGTCGGTCTGGCAGCATCGATCCCGCGATCATTGAGTACGTGATGCGCGAGGACAAGATCACCATCGAAGAGATGACCAATGTGCTGAACAAAAAGTCCGGCATGATGGGCCTGGATGGGCTGACGAGCGACATGCGCGACATGATGGACGGCATCCTCGAGGGCAATGAGCGCTGCAAGATGGCGTTTGACGTGTGGTGCCACGGCATCAAGAAATACATCGGCGCCTATGCGGCCATCATGGGCGGCCTGGACGCGATCGTGTTCACGGCCGGCATCGGTGAGAACGACGACATCGCGCGCGCCGCGGTGTGCGACGGCCTGGAGTTTCTGGGCGTCAAGATTGACCCCGCCAAGAACAAAGGCCTCCGCGGCAAGCTCACCGATCTCAGTGCCGAGGGCAGCAAGGTTAAGGTGTATCTGATCCCGACAGACGAAGAGATGGCCATCGCGCGGGATACGAAGGAATTGGTTGAGGGGTAAGCAAGCAAGCGCGTACCTGCGCCCATGTCGGCGTTCATCCTGAGGCCTCAGCCGAAGGATCTTCCTCATCATGACAGGAAGATCCTTCGCTGTGCCCGGGATGAACGCGTGCGGGCGCTTTGTGCGGTGTGGTTTCTCCAGCACCCTACATCAAAACTTCATTTGACAAACCTGACATTTGACCCTATAATATTCAAGGTTATCCCTGTGAGGTGATGCCTGTGTTGCTCGACATCCGAAATGCGCTCAAGAATCCCGGCCAGAGCTATCCGCTGCATGCGGAGATCACGCTGCCGCCCATGGACGTGCTTTCTGACGAGATCACGTTCGAGGGTGTGGTGCTTGAAGGTGAGTACGTCGGGGCGGGTGAGTCGGTGAAGATCATCGGCACCTGCAGAGCCATGGTCACCGCGCACTGCGCGCTGTGCCTGGACGAGCTGAAGGACGAGATTGAGGCGAACGTATCCGAGGTGTTTGCCAAAAATCCCGACGCGTCGGACCCGGACCAGTATCCGCTCAACGGATACGAGATTGGGCTTGATGACATCGCCAAGGACGCGCTGCTGCTGACATTGCCGCTGCGATTCCTGTGCAGGGACGATTGCCGGGGCTTGTGCCCCGCCTGCGGACAGAACCTGAACCACCAGCTCTGTACATGCCATGAGGGCTTCGCGAAAAAGCACCCCTTTGAGGCATTGAGTGGACTTTTCAATGAGGACGAGGAGGTGTGAGACATGGCCACTCCAAAAGGAAAAACTTCCAAAGCGCGTCGGAATTCCCGCCGCGCCGCCAACTGGAAACTGAGCCTGCCGGGCATTGTGAAGTACCCCCGCTGCCAGAAGATGAAGTTGAGCCACCGCGTTTGCAAGTCCTGCGGCTATTACGATGGCGAGCAGGTCGTCAAGGTAGAAGACGCGAAAAAGAAGGCTTAAGACGGCTTT
>JAVBTW010000344.1:0-3844 GCA_031555975.1 Eubacteriales bacterium | reverse complement strand
GCCAAACGACGGGTTGCTGGGCGGGCTTTTCGCCTTTCCCAACTATTTGGACGCGGTGGACGAGCGCGGGGTTGCGGACGCGCTGGCAGAATCTGGGATTTTGGTGCGGTACTCCGGGCGCCGGTCGGATGTGGAACATGTGTTCACACATCTGCGCTGGCTGCAGACAGGTTTCGGATTCTGGACCGCGGAGCGGCCGGCGGTGAAAGGCATGCAGTGGGTGGATGCGGACGGCCTGAAGGCGTTGGCCGTGCCCGCGGCGCACTGGGCGTTTCGGGAGATGGCACTGCGGATGATGGAGGACGGTCAATGAAGATCACACTCGTCGCGCTCAATGCTTCCTACATGCACACCAATTTGGCAGTGCGTCAGATTGCACGCGCCATGGATGGGCAGTCTCCGCGCATCTATGAGGGCCACATCAACCTGCCTTTTCGGCAGGTGCTGGAGGACATCCTGCGAACGCAGCCTGATTGGATTGGCTTCTCCTGCTACATCTGGAATATCCAATACGTGCTGCGGCTGGTGCGGGCGATCAAACAAGCTGCGCCCGATGTGCAGATTCTGCTGGGCGGACCGGAAGTGGGCCATCGCGCCCAGGCGGTGCTGGACGCGCACCCAGGCGTGAGCTGTGTTGTTGCCGGAGAGGGGGAGCGAGTGCTGCCTGCCCTGTTCGCAGCCCTTGACTGCGATGGCGGCCCGACTGCCGGAATCGTCGGTCCGGTGGAACCGATGCAGCCGTCCGCGTGGCCAGACGCCTACGCGGATGGGATTGAGGGATTGCAAAACCGCATCCTCTACATTGAGACGTCGCGCGGTTGTCCGTACAATTGCCAATTCTGTCTGTCGTCCGCAGAGGACGGTGTGCGCGCGCTGGACGCAGCTGAGTCGATCAGGCGGCTGACCGCTTTGGCCGATGGCGGAGCGCAATTGATCAAGCTGGTGGATCGCACGTTCAATTTTGATCGCGAGCGGGCCAACGCGATCTGGCGCGGGCTGATCGAGCATGCAGCACGGACAGGTTATCAGGGCACCTATCATTTTGAGATTGGCGCACACTTGATCGACGACGCGGCGGTCCACATGCTTTCTGCCGCGCCTAAGGGCCTGTTTCAGTTTGAGGTGGGCATACAGTCCTCGGACGAGGGCGTGTTAAGCAATGTGGGAAGGGCAGCGAAGTTTGATGCGGTTGCGCGCGGCGCGCGGCGGGTCAAGGCGCTCGGCACGATCCACCTGCATGTGGATCTGATCGCGGGTATGCCGGGCGATGATATGGAAACATTTGCCCAATCCTTCGTCGATGCCTACGCATTGGGCGCGGACCGGCTGCAGCTGGGCTTCCTGAAGTTGTTGCATGGCAGCGGGCTGCGACGGGACGCGCATGAACTGGGGATTGCGTTTGAGCCGGACGCACCTTATGAGGTGGTTCGCACACGCCAAATGAGTTTCTTGGATTTGTGTCACTTAAAGGACGTGGAAAACCTGCTGGACTGGTACCACAACAGCGGGCTGTACACATGCTCACTGCGCTGGCTGATGAAAGACCGCTCGCCGTTCGCACTGTTTGGCGAACTGGCGCGGGCGATGAGGGCGGCCGGGGTGTTTGACGCGCAGCGCGGTGAAAAGGCGCGCGGGGCGGCCCTGCTGGCGGCGTTTGCGCAAGACGAGGTGCTGGAGGCGCTGATGCGGCACGATCTGCTGAAGGCGGGCAGGCGGCGCGATTTGCCGGATTCGCTTGCGTTCATGGAGACGGAGGCGCAGCGCGCACTGCTCAGGGCGCGCTTTCACCCCGTGCGCGGGCAGAGCTGCTTCGAGTATGAGATCGATGTGGAAGCTTTTGAGCAGACCGGCGAGATCGCCTGCCGAACGACCCTGTTGGTTTATGGGGCCGGATGACCTGTCCAGGATGCGCTTGGCTCGGTTTGTCGCTTTCTCCCACCCCGTCATAATCCCCATCCATCCCGCCCATACTAACCCTGTCATCGAAATCCGATGGGAGGGCTTTTTTATGATGAACAACAGGCGCGACGGCGCGCTGGACGGGTTGAGGTTGCTTCTGTGGGGCGTGGTCTTATTTTTGCTGATCGCCGTCTGTGCGCTGGTGATGGATGATTACCGGCCTTCACCCACATACGCCCGCGCGGTGATGGTGTGGGGTGATGAACAATGAGCGACAAGTACGCGCGGTATCAGCAATTGGTCGAGCGGCTGACCCCGAACAGTGAGATCGGACGCAACTGTTTGCGCTCATTCTGGGTGGGCGGGCTGATCTGCGTGATCGGGCAGTTGGTCTCGATCGTCGGTGAGGCGTGGGTCGGGCTGAACATCCTGACGATTCCCACGTTCACCTCGATCATCATGGTATTCTTGGGCACCACACTCACGGGTATCGGCGTTTATGACCGGATCGGGCGCTATGCGGGTGCGGGCTCCATCGTGCCGATCACCGGCTTTGCCAACAGCATGGCCGCGCCGGCGATCGAGTTCAGGCGCGAGGGCCTGGTGATGGGTCTGGGCGCGCGCTTGTTCACGATTGCCGGTCCGGTGCTGGCGTATGGCATTTCGGCGTCGGTGTTGGTTGGGGTGATTTACTGGGTGATCGGCAGGTGGTTTTAGCATGAATCAGACGATCCAGTTCAATTCCATGCCTGTGATCGCCCAGGCGGCCAGTGTGGTCGGCCCCAAAGAGGGGATGGGGCCGTTGGGCGAGCACTTTGACGTCATCGTGGACGACGACCTGCTGGGCATGGACACCTGGGAGCAGGCGGAGGCCGAGATGATGCGGCGCACTGCGTCGCTGTGCCTCAAAAAGGCTGGCCTGACAGAAGGCGGCGTGGAGGCCATGTTTTGCGGCGACCTTTTGAACCAAATTATCGCGTCGGGCTTTGCGGGCCGGGCGCTATCCATTCCGTTTTTTGGACTGTACGGCGCGTGTTCCACGATGATCGAGGCGCTGATCCTTGGCGCTGCGATGGTGGACGCGGGTTATCGGAAAAACGCGCTGTGCGCGGCGTCAAGCCATTTTTGCGCGGCAGAGCGTCAGTTCCGGTTTCCGCTGGAAATGGGCAACCAGCGCCCGCCGAGCGCGCAATGGACGGCCACCGCCAGCGGCGCGGCGCTGGTGGTCGGCAAGAGCAGCCAGCCTTTGGCGCGGATCACGCATGGGACGATCGGCGTGGTGACCGACTATCAGATCAAGGATGCCAATCAGATGGGCGCGGCGATGGCGCCCGCGGTGGCAAGTACGATCACCGCGCACTTCACGGACACGGGCCGCACCCCATCGGACTACGATCTGATACTCACGGGCGACTTGGGGTATATCGGACGCAACATCCTGTGGGAACTGATGAAGGAGCGCGGCATGAAAATCCCGGACGGCAAGCTGATTGACTGCGGCGCCTCGCTGTATTCAAAGGAGCAGGATACCCATGCGGGCGGGAGCGGTTGTGGCTGCATTGCGTCGGTGCTGTGCGGCAAGTATCTGCCGATGCTGATGCGCGGCGAATACAAGCGCATTCTGGCGCTTGGTTCGGGCGCGATGCTGAGCCCGACGAGCACAATGCAGGGCGAGAGCATACCTTCGATCTCATACGGGGTCGCGCTGGAAGGGTTTGGTGGATAGGCATGTGGGACACGATATGGCTGCTGATCAAGGTATTCTGCGTGGGCGGGCTTTTGTGCCTGGCAGGCGAACTGTTGATGCTGAAGACGAACTTGACGAGCGCACGCATACTGGTGCTCTATGTGGTGGCGGGCGTGGCGCTGACGGGCATCGGCGTATACAAGCCGATTGTGGATTTTGCGGCTGCTGGGGCGACAATCCCGCTGACGGGATTTGGAT
>JAVBTW010000298.1:0-21609 GCA_031555975.1 Eubacteriales bacterium | reverse complement strand
GTGTATGCCGATGTGCGCAATGTGATCAACGCCGAGGTGGACGATTACTTCAAGATCATCCTGCGCTTCGAGAACGGCATGACGACCGAGATCGAACTGGGTACCTACATGCTGTCGGACAAAGAAGGATGGTTCCCCCGGCACTGGCATGTCTTCGGTAACAAGGGTTCGATGTATGTGGATGGCTTTGACGAGCCACAGGGCAAGATCGTTCGTACTACGAAGCTGCTGACCGACGTGAAGAACGAAGCGGGCCAATATTGCGGGCCCACGCGTTCCTTTGGCATCCCAGACGATGGGCTGCTGCTCACGGAACCGCTGCCCCCCGTCAGCACCGAGGCGCGCGACTTCTATGTGAACTTTGTCAAGGCGCTTAAGGGCGAGGCGGAACTGCTGGTTAAACCAGAGCAGGTTCGGCGCGTGCTGCAGGTTATGGAGGCGGCGCATGAATCGGCACGAACGATGCAGTCTGTGGCAGTTGACTGACGGGAGGAGAATGAACGGTGTTAGACAATTATTTGGTACGCAAGGACAGCCTTGAGAACGTGTACGATGAGGCTGGGGTGGCGGTGGGCTTCAAGTTTGCCGTACGCAATGCCAACTATCGCGGTGTGTACCTTTCGCTGCACAACGGCTATTTTATCAAGATGGATGGCATTGTGTATCCCAGGGAATTGCAGCGGTTTGAGATCAACGGACAGCCGCCCAGAACGTTTGAGGAGATCAAGCTCTGTGTGCACGAGCACTGGGACTACGACGACGAGGGCATCGTGTATGTGGCCAAGCCGGGCGGGCTTGTGAGCGGTATGCACACGCTGGAGTTCCAGCAGTCGGTGCTGGCAGCCTACGGATACATGCCCACCGACGAGGAATGGGTGAAGGAGCCGCCGGCGCCGGGTAGCGGCGCAGGTTCGGACAAGACGATCTTCGTGGTGACATTTGAACTTCCGCTGATGGAAGGAGGCGCGAACCATGGCTGATATCAAGCGCGGCGTTTCGTTCTACAGCTACCAACAGACGCAGTTCTTCAAGCAGCTCGACCTCGAGGGTCAGATCAAGGAACTGACGCAGAATCTGTACGGCGCGGACGGCATCGAGCTGCTGGACGAGATGTCGATCCCGAAGTACCCGAACCCCACCAAGGAGTTTCTCGACAACTGGTATAGCTGGCTTAGCAAGTACAACGCCAAGCCGGTGACCATGGACGTGTTCATGGACGTGCTGCAGTATCGCGACCACGTGATGAGCTACCACGAGTGCGCCGAGCGGCTGATGTGCGACATCCGGCTCGCCAAGAAGCTGGGCTTTAAAAACGTGCGCACGCTGGCCGTGGTGCCACTGGAGATCATGGTCGAGGCGCTGCCCGTGGCCGAGGAATGTGATATCAAGATCGGCAAGGAGATCCACAGCCCTATCCCGCTGCACGGCCAGTATGTGCAGGAGATCGCGGAATATGTGGACAAGACCGGCACCAAGCACCTGGGCATCGTGCCTGACATGGGCATCTTCCAGTTCCAGCCCAGCGAAGTGGCGTTGGAGTGGATGATCCGCCACGGTGCCAGCCGCGAGGCCACCGAGGTGTTGACCCAGGCGTGCCTAGACATCAAGAACGGCATCGGGCCGCTGGTGGACGCCGACATGTCGCTGGTCACCGGGGGCAATGTGGAAGTCAACTTCCACCAGTTCATCAAGACCGGCGAGACCACGCCCTACTTCAAGAAGGCGTTCGAGGCCATCGTAGACATGACAAAAGCGCGCATCGCGCAGCCCACGAACATGGATTACGAGGTGGCGTTCCAGTGCCTGCTGTACTCGCGCTCAAAGCCCGAGGACCTGGTGAAGCTGATGAAGTACATCGTCAGCATCCATGGCAAGTTCTATCACATGAGTGAGATCGCGGGCAAGCCCGGCCAGTATGAGGACAAATCCATCGACTATGCGGGCCCCAACGAGGCAATCAAGAAGGCGGGCTACGAGGGCTACTTCAACTCCGAATACGAGGGGCAGCGCCGGTTCCAGGATCTGCCGTTCGACCAGCTTGCCAATGAGGTTGAGCAGGTGCGCATGCACCAGGAGATGATGAAGCGACTGATCGAAGCGTAGGTGAATGAGATGGCGAGACAATTTACATACATCGGCACCTGGGGTTGCGATATTCAGGGCGGCGACAAAGGCAAGGAAACCAGTGAGGGCGGCATCAAGACGTTTCTGGTGAACACGGCGGATAGGTTGGTGATGGTCGCCAACGCAACGCCGGATGTGAACGCCGGAATCGTGGTCGCCTCCCGCGATGGGAAATTCCTGTACGCCACGGATGAGCGCAAGGATTTGGGCGGTGTGCATGGGAATGGCGGCGGCGTGTGTGCTTACAAGATCGATCAGGAAACGGGAACGCTGGAGTTCCTGAATGAGGTATCCTCGGCAGGTGCCTACCCATGCAATATCACGACAGATGCGTCTGGACGTTATGTGTTCGTCAGTAACCATGGTAACCACGAGGATGTGGTGACGCGGTCTGTGAAAACCGAGCAAGACACATACAAGGCCGTGCGCACCTTCGACGAGGGATCGATCGCAATGTTTCCGATTCTTGAGGACGGCAGCCTGGGCGAGTGCTGCGACCTGCACGTGCACGAGGGATCGAGCGTTGTCGATTGGTATCAGTGGACGCCCCACCCGCACTCCATCAAGATCGACCCCACGAGCCAGTTTGTGCTCAGCGGCGACAAGGGCTCCGACCGGATCTATGTGTACCGCATCGACTACGCCCACAGCCGCATGATCGAGGTGCACGTGGAGCACGCAGACCCCGGCTGCGGCCCCAGGCACATCGCGTTCCACCCCACGCTGCCGTACATGTACATCAACAGCGAGCTGAACAGCACCGTGCATTCCTACCACTTTGACTTCGAGACGGGCAAGCTCACGAGTATCGCGTCGGAGGACACCATCCCCCGCCCGTACACGCCGCCGGACCCGACCGACCACTTCGCCAACAATGAGACCGCAGACATCCGCGTGCACAAATCGGGCAAGCATCTGTATGTCAGCAACCGGGGACACAACTCCATCGCGGTGTTCGATCTGGATGAGAGCGGTGGCATCACGAAGTCGGAGCGCGTGTTCACGGGCGGCGAGATCCCACGGGCCATTCAGATCGATCTGAGCGGCGACGTGCTGTACGCTGTCAACCAACGCACAGGGAACATCGTGCAGTTTCGCTTGGATGGGCCGGGCGGCATCCCGGCGGCTACAGGCTACGAGATCCAGCTTAGCAATCCGGTATGCATGGAGTTTGTGGAGTTGTAGTGTCATGAGCAAGAAAGCCCGAACCGCATAGACAGTTCGGGCTTTTCGACATACAAGGGAGGACTGTATGATAAACAGGCGTATGCGGGAGCAACCGTCCTCGCTGAGTTTTCGCATGGTCATCCTCACGGTGCTCCCTATGCTCATGCTGACCACGCTGCTGATCGTGTACAACGCGCATGCGATCACCGCGCTACGCGAGAACACCTATGAAGTAAACTCGCGCGCACTCAACACCTACATGGACAATGTGGACGAATCCATGAGAACGATGGAATACTACTGGGTGGGGCTGAAGGCATCCTCCAATCTGTTGACGCTGATCACAACGAGCAAGTCCTCGAACTACTATATTGCGATGTCCAGGCTCAAAGCGGATATGGAAGGCGTTGTGCAGTCCTATCGGTTCGTGGATGATCTGTTCGTATATGTGGAGGGTAAAGCCGAATACTTTGACGCACCCAAATACAGCCTGAGCACCGAGGAGCGCAGGGACATCCGCGCCCTCGTCACTGCTGAATCCACGCGCCAAGGGGTTTTGGATGGCGTGGACAATCAGTGGCGCCCGGTGCAGATGGATGGGCGGTATTATCTGCTGCGCATGTTCCGCGTTCAGGACGCATACATGGGCGGTTGCGTCTCCGTGTCACGGCTGCTCACGACAATGCGGGAGGGCGGCTTCTCCGAGGTGGATTTCTTGTCGTTCTTCAGCAGCGACGGTTCAGAGCTCGGAACGGTACTGTGCGGAATGGTGCCGACGCTGGACATCGGCGAAACGAGCCGCTACGCGGCAACGAAGCTGGGTGGGCGCGACTATCTTGCGATCACCCGTCCCTCCAGGTATGGAAGCTACAGCGCCGTGATCCTGATCAGCGACATCGGTGTTCGCGAAGGGCTGCGCTCGTTCTGGGTGATCATCGCGCTGTGGGGCGGTTGCATCGCCGTATTTTTGGCAGTATTTATCACGCTGATTCGGCGCTGGTTGCTATCGCCCATGAAACGGCTATGCGAGGCGATGGAAGGGCTGCGCAGCGGCGATCTGGATGTCAGGGTTCGGACTGGGAAGGGAACCTGCGCTGAGTTTGCGCTGGTGAACGAGACATTTGATGATATGAGCAGCAACATGAAGGCATTAAAGATCGATGTGTATGAGCAATATTCCCAGCGCCAAGCGGCTGAGATCCGCCAGAAAGGCACAGAGTTGCAGTACATGAAGGAACAGATGCGCCCACATTTCTACATCAACTGCCTGAACGTCATCAACAACCTCTCTCTGATGGGCAAGAACGGCCAGATCTGCGAGATGACGGCCTATCTCAGCAATCAACTCAGGCACATGATGAGTGAAAGGACGCTGGACACACTGCGGCATGAGCTTGATTTCGTGGAGAACTACCTTCGCATTCAACAGTTGTGTCATGGTGACCATGTACGCGCGCACATTGAGGTCGATCCATCCATCGAAGATGTGCCGGTGCCACCGCTGATCCTGATGACCTTTGTAGAAAACGTATGCAAGCACCAGGCGATGGCTGGAGGCCGTACGGACATCTACATCGTGTGCGCGGAGTGTGAAGAGCCGCGCCAGGACGAAATACGCATAGAGGTTTGGGATGCCGGGGACGGGTATTCGGAGGAGATTCTTGGCTGCATCCGCGACGGTAGCCCTCTGATTGATGGACGGGGAGAGCATTTCGGCATCCGCAACATCATCGCACGGCTGCGGTTGATCTACAGTGGACGTGAGATGGTCGAAATCGGCAACCATTGGGAGACAGGCGGCGCGTATGCACTCATCGAACTGCCCAAATGTTGTGAGCAGGAAACGGAGGTGCCACAATGATTCACGCCCTGATTGTTGACGATGAAATCCATAGCGCGGAGGGCATCCGGTTCGCACTCGATTGGGATAGCCTGGGCGTGGATCAGGTGTTTACGGCCAACAACATACTGGCTGCTGAAAACATCCTGTCTGTGCAGCAAATTCATATCATGATCACTGACATAGAGATGCCCAAGGGTAGCGGTTACGACTTGCTTCGATGGATGCGTGATCATGGACAAGATGATACGATTGTGATCATCCTTTCGAGCTATGGAACGTTCGAGTACGCCAAGCAGGCGATCGAATATCAGTGTTTGGATTACCTGTTAAAGCCTGTTTCCCCCAGGGCGCTACTCAGGGCGGTGCAACGGGCTATCGGCACGTATTTCGCTCGCCAGAGCGCCGACGCCAACAATCAGTTAGCGGAATATTGGAACTCCAACAGGGAGCGGCGGCTGCGCAACTTCTGGCGGGATGTGTTGGACGACGCGCCTTCATTACAAAATACCGAGTCCGTGATCGGGATGGCGAGCCAGTTGCACATTGGATATACACGCGAATCTCTGTTCCTGCCCGTGCTCTATGAGCTTCACCCTGTTGTGGGGCAAGTTGACTTCCATGCATGGGTGAGCGAACTGTGCCAGCGACTGTATTTTCAGGTGTTCATGGGCGCGAGCGTGGTCATGGTGCCACACAATCCATACATCTGGTCCATTGTGGAGATTGGACGAGAAGGGCCGCAAGTCTCAACAGCGCGGATCTTTCAGGCGTCGGATGCATTTGTGGAGTGGGCTCTTGAGGAGCACGGGCTTGGTATATCCTGCTATTTGGGAGAGAGCGGAGATGCAGGGCGGATCGTCAGGCAGTTTCGGGAACTGGAGGCAACGAGTCAGAACAATGTTGCGAGACAATCCGGCGCATTCAAGCTGTTTCTGCAGAAGGACGAGATTGCATACGTCCGCCCGGACATCGATGCCTGGGTTGGCGCGTTCGCGAGGGGCAACTATGAGGAAACGATTCAAAAAGCAAGCGATTGCCTGGATCGCATGGCAAAGAACCAGATGATCGACCGAAATGGGCTGCATCAACTGCTACATGACTTCATGCAGGCGTTTTACATCGCCATTGATGAAAGGAATATTCAAGCGCACCTGCTGTTCGCGGACCAGCATTCCATGGCAGTGTTCGAGAAGGCCGACAGCTCGGTTTCGGACTTCAAGGTGTGGATTTGCTATCTGGTTGAAAAAGCGGCTGATCATATTGCTTTGACCGCAGATGTGAACTCCGTGGTGGGACAAATAAAGCGGTATGTGAAGGATCACTTGAGCGAGGAACTGAGCCGTAACCAGATCGCGGGAAGCGTGTTTATGAGCCCTGACTATGTTTCAAGGGTGTTCCGCAAGGAGACAGGGGTTCAGCTTTCCGAATACATCACAGATGTGCGGATGCGCGAAGCGCGGCGTCTGCTGGAGACCACAGCGCTGTCCATCGGTGAGATTGCAGATCAGACGGGGTATGACAATCTGGCATACTTCTCACGGGTGTTCCGCATTCGCAACCGAGTCAGCCCCGCGCAGTACCGCTCTAGCTTTCTCGCCAAATGACTGGATAGTGCAAATCGTGTGCTGAATTTGAATATCTAACTCTCCAGCACTGCTACTCGCCGAAGAACAAGACAGCAGATGAATAAATCCTGTCCGATTATTTATATGTAAATATGGATTGATTTTCTATAATGGTATCATGTGAATTGTCACCTTTGCTTACTCGTTACGCGGTCGTGTTAAGCGATGGTGGCGCGGAGGATTTTCATCAATATGGAGGAGGGTTTGTATGAAGAGGAGTATCGTGTCTTTAATCCTGGCGTTATGCCTGATGACAGCGCTCATGCCGGTGGCCAGCGCGCAGACGGAGGGATACGACAAGTTGGTCATGGCGTTCCGCACGAACGCAACAGTGCCGTCTGAGCAAAAGATTGCCCAGGTCGAAGAGGCGGTCAATCAGATCACCAGGGACGCCATCGGCGCAGAGGTGCAGCTGATCATCATCCAGTCGGGCTCGTACAACCAACAGATGCAACTGATGCTGTCCGGCAGCGAACAGCTGGATGTTATCGGTGTACACCAGGGCTTTATGGCTTCGGCAATCTCCAGCGGCCAGCTGATGGACATCGAAGCTCTGCTCAATGAGTACGGCCAGGGAATCAAAGGGGTGCTACCCGAAACGCTGCTCAGAAGCGGCCAGTTTGATGGCACCATGTACTGCGTACCGATTCTGGCGGACATGGGAACCGGCAATGGATACTATGTGATGCGCAAGGACATCGTCGAGAAGTACGGCATCGACATCCAGTCGATCAAGACCTATGAGGATCTCTCCGCCGTGTTCGCGATTGTGCACGAGAATGAACCGAACATGACGGTGGTGGCGCCGCGCAACGCCGGAAACTCGTTCTTAGAATACAGCTGCAACTGGGACAGGTTGGGCGACTACATGGGTGTGCTGGATCATTGGGCGGACAACCTGGATATCGTCAATCTATTTGAAACACAGAGCTATCGCGACTATCTGGACATTGTGCGCGATTGGTATCAGAAGGGCTACATCAGTCCGGACGTGGCCAACGCCGTGGACAGCGGACAGGAACAGATGAAGGCGGGCACGCTGTTCAGTTATTGCGCGGCGAACAAGCCCGGCGAGGATGCGCAGGAATACCTGGCCACCGGCCGCGAAGTGGTTGGCGTACAACTTCTGCCTACGCTCACCGTGACGTTCACAATCTGGCAGTGGGGCATTCCGGAGAACAGCGCAAGCCCCGAAAAGGCAATGCAGATGTTGAACATGCTATACACGAACAAAGAAGTCATCAATCTGCTGGCGTTCGGCATTGAGGGCGAGGACTACGCGGTGCGCGAGGATGGCCGTATCGGATACCCGGAGGGCGTGGACTCCTCCAACGTCGGCTATTCACTTGCCGGCGTGCTGTGGGGATTCGGCAACGAATTCAACGCGCATGTGTGGGAGACCAACGACGCTGATATTTGGGAACAGACGAGGAAGTGGAATGAAGTCGGCAACCCCGACATGCCCTATCATGTGTCGAAGGCTTACGGCTTCCGCTTCAACAGCGAGCCTGTACAGAATGAGCTGGCTGCGGTGACGAACGTGTATAAGGAGTACAACATGAGCCTGGAGTGCGGACTGCTCAACCCGGACGAGGTGCTGGAGGAAATGAACGAGCGGCTGTATGCGGCCGGTTTGCAAAAGATCCTCGATGAGAAACAGGCGCAAATCGATGCTTGGGCGCAGACGAACGGAATCAGCTGATCCACAAATTGAGTGGCTATAGCGGGATGCCAGGGAGCGCTTGGATCATTCAGGCGCACACCGGCATCCCCTCTATATGGGAGCGAGGTTTGATTGTTATGATGAGAACGCATTCCGGGCGCTTGCGCAGCGGCGGCAGCAGGCTGTCGAGGTTTATTCCGCTCTATTTCATGGCGGCCCCTGGGCTGATTTATCTGCTAATCAACAACTACGCGCCGATGGCAGGGCTTGTCGTCGCGTTTAAGAAATTCAATGCCCGAAAAGGAATCTGGGGCAGCGATTGGATCGGGTTTGAGAATTTCAAATATCTGTTTGGCACCAATGATGCCTGGATCATTACCCGGAACACGGTGCTGTATAATCTGGCGTTCATTCTGCTGGGCACGATCTGTGCCATCGCCGTGGCGGTCATTCTGAACGATTTGCGCAGCGCCAGGATGAAGAAGCTCTCGCAGAGCCTGATCCTTCTGCCGTACCTGGTGTCGTGGGTCATCGCGAGCTACTTGGTGTTCGGGTTCCTGGGTGCGGAGAACGGATTTATCAACAACTCCATTCTGGCGCCATTGGGATTGGAGAAAATCGCTTGGTACAGTGCGCCAAAATACTGGCCTGTAATCATGGTCGTTGTATCGCTCTGGCACAATGTGGGCTACAACTGCATCATCTTCTACGCTGGCATCGTTGGGATTGACCTAAGTTACTATGAGGCCGCTGATCTGGATGGGGCGACGCACTGGCAGAAAATCGTGAACGTGACGCTGCCCTGCATCCGCACCACGATCATCACCATCGTGATGCTCAACATTGGTCGCATCTTCTACTCCGATTTCGGGCTGTTCTATCAGGTGCCCATGAACGCGGGCGCACTGTTCCAGACCACAAACGTCATCGACACCTATGTGTACCGTGCGCTGCTGGAGCAGGGCAACATCGGCATGTCGGCGGCTGCAGGGCTGTATCAATCTGTGGTCGGGTTTGCCCTGATCCTTGCCGCGAACTTTGCCATGCGCAAGATCGACAAAGACAGCGCATTTTTCTAAGGGAGGGATGAGTGATGAACAAAATCAAGGGCTATGATGTCGCGATTAGTTCGGTCATGCTGTTGTTTGTGCTGTTCTGCATGGCCCCAATCATGCTGATGCTGATCTCGTCCTTCACAGACAACGGAGCGCTGGTGCGCAACGGATACAGCTTCTTTCCAGCGCAGCTGAGCCTGGACGCCTATGAGTATCTCATCAAGCGGGGATCGACGATTTTCCAGGCGTACCAGATGTCGCTGGTGGTGAGCGGGGCGGGCACGCTGGTCAGTATGATCATGACGACAATGCTGGCATATGCCATATCGCGCAAGGACCTGCCTGGCAAGGCCGTGTTGACCTTCATCGTGTTCTTCACGATGTTGTTCAACGGTGGGCTGGTGCCAACCTATCTGCTGTACACGAACACGTTCAACATCAAGAACACCATTTGGGCTCAGATCGTGCCCAATCTGATGGTTCGGGCTTTCCATGTGATGCTGATGAGAAGCTACTTTATCACGAGCATCCCAGGAGAGGTTCTTGAGGCTGCGTCCATCGATGGCGCGGGTGAGTTCCGGATCTTTGGCAAGGTCGTCATGCCCATGTCAAAACCAATCATCGCCACGGTGTTGCTATTTCAACTCATCATGTATTGGAATGATTGGCAGAACGGCCTGTACTTTATCACGACAAAGACGAGCCTGTACACGATTCAAAACCTACTCAACCGCATGATGCTGGAAATTCAGTATCTTGCGTCGGCGTCTTCCTATGAGGCCGCGGATACATCAAATATGCCCACCGTTACCGTGCGAATGGCCATCGCCGTGATCGGCATCCTGCCGATTGGGATATTATATCCATTCGTGCAGCAGTATTTCGTGAAGGGCATAACATTGGGCGCCGTTAAGGGGTAGCCATGGGAGTGAATGGGCATATGACGTATGAGTTGGAGCACTATGCGTTTGGGGTGGACATCGGGGGCACGTCCATCAAAGTAGGGTTGTTCACCACAAGCGGCAAGTTGATGGATAAGTGGGAGATCAAGACGCGCACCGATGCGTGTGGAAAGCACATCCTGCCCGATGTGGCGCAGACGATTGAAAAGAAGCTGGTCGAACGATGCATTGAAAAATCCAGCGTGCAGGGCATCGGCGTGGGCGTGCCGGGCGCGGTGCGGGGCGAGGACTATGTTGAGCCTTGCGTGAACCTGAACCAATGGGGCGGATTCGATGCTGCGAAGGCGCTGTCGGAGCTGATCGGCATCCCGGTTAAGCTGGCCAACGACGCCAACATCGCCGCGCTGGGCGAGATGTGGCGCGGCGGCGCGGAGGGGCATGACAACATCGTGTTCGTGACGCTGGGCACTGGCGTCGGCGGGGGCATCGTGGTGGGCGGCAAGATCCTATCCGGCGTGCACGGTGCGGGTGGTGAGATCGGCCATATCAAGGTGCGGCACGGGGAGACGGAGACCTGCGGCTGTGGCAAGATGGGTTGCCTGGAGCAGTACGCCTCGGCAACAGGCATCGTGCGCACTGCGCACCAATTGATTATGGAGAGTAATGAGCACAGTGTATTGCGTGAAATTGATTCGCTCACTAGCAAGGATGTGTTCGCTGGCGCGAGCCGGGGTGATGCGCTAAGTCAAAAAGTCATAAACTCGTTTGCTCAGGAATTGGGCCGCGCGTTGGCAACTGTCAGTTGCGTATGCGATCCGGAGGTGATCGTGATCGGCGGTGGCGTATCCGCGGCGGGGCAATCGATGCTGGATGCTGTGCAGAAACAGTTCCGCGAGTATGCGTTCCCATCCGCAGAGGCGACCCAGTTCCATCTCGCCACCCTGGGCAATGACGCGGGCATCTACGGTGGCGTCCGATTGGTTGTCAGTTCGCCACGAACTCCACGTGTTTAAGTGGCTGGACGCGGAGGCTTTGCCCTCCTGTTGCTGCACATAACGGGCGTAGCAACGGGAGGGCAACGCTGACCTCGATTATGAGTCTATTTCCTTCAAACACCTATCCTCGTCTCCGAACACCTCCGCCGCCATCCGCGCACCGAGCCGGAACCCACCGATGAAGTGCTCCAACGCCATGATGGCGATGATCTCGGATTGCGCGCCGGCATTGTCTATGAACAGGCTCTTCTCGGTGCTACCGAGCAGTTTAAGTAGCTTCTCCTCCGTCTCAGCAACGGTGCGCGACGCCTCGTCGTACTGGGTGCCGCGGATGATCTGCTTGTTGTTGGGATCAATGTTGCCGTAGAACAGCTCTTCCAAAATCCTACGCATGGTCGCCACCTCCTGCCGCGATGGGGTAGCCGTGATCCAGGGTCAGTTGGAACACCTGTCGGCTGGTTTCGGGGTCACAGTGGTTCAGGCAGTAGAGCGGGTCATGCGTCAGGCCTTGCTCAAATGCTGACATCGCCGGCACTGCCAGGAACCGCTCACGAAACAGTAGGTTCAACCGCTCCACGGGCGCTACGTCGCCAATGATACCACTGATGTCCTCAAACAACTGCTCCACGTGGGTCATATCTGCCACGGCCATCAGTTTGTAGCCAGCGCATGTGGTGTACCTCGCCAGCGACATCCTCATGTACTCGTCCATCATGGTGACCACAAGGATGTCGCTTCGGGTGATCGGTTCCTGGAACAGGAGTGGGTGGGTGTCGAGGTATGCCTTGGCCGCCGCGTGGAGAGCGTGGTTCGCCTGCTCGTGCCCGCCATCCGGAACGTCATGGCAGACCATGTGAACCTCCCGCCCTGCCGAGAAGCCATTGGTGGCTGCCTCCTCGCACATCACTTCAGTCGCCGCGCCCAGCAGGTAGGAGAGGTACCTGTCCAGTAAGTATACCTTGCTGCCGAGTTTTGCCCGGATCTCGCCCGCCAGCGTGAAGAACTCCTGCAGCGATCTCACCGGTTGCGCTGCGGATTCCAGCCCCAAGATGTCCTTGAATTCCCGAAAGATGTTCATGATGTCCAGACCCTTCTACTGTATAGTCGGGAAGCCCACAGAAAGCGCATGCAAGGCGCGCGCCCACCTGGGCACGATTCCCCCCCTTGCATACGCGAAAAAGTGCATTGTGTGCCAACGCCGAGCATGATATACTGATCACGCTACAGTGCCGGTTTTCGGCTGCGCGGGGTGGTCACATCACCTTCGTTGCAGGGATGGGATGGTCCAAACATCTCATCCTGCTGTGGCTTTTTGTGTGTAGCCTCTGTGCCTCTACGATATCTCAGAAGGGAGGTGGCAGTCAAAAACGATTCGGAGACAAAACTGAGACGAAGCACCCCCTTAGACCCTTCTCCTTCCGCAGCCCTTTATCACCGGCGGGCGGCATGCCACCATTGGCAGTGGGTTCCCTATACTTCACAATGCAGGCCAAAACAGGCGCGACCCAAACCGCCGACTCCGTTGCCCTTGGGCAGCACGGCGAACGGGTGACGCTTTTTATCTTTTTTGTGCTTTCGGCGAGTATGCTCGGTGAGCTTTCAGAGTTATACCATTTTGTATTATTTCTGTGACATCTCTCAAAATGAAACCTATATGAAACCAGTGGGTATGATGCAGGTTTCATTTGAATCTGGGGGTAAGTTGCGGAAAACACGGCATGGATATACAATACTGGCAGAGGATTTTGAACGATGGCGAACAGGACGATTGGTGAGAATCTTAGGAGGATCAGAAGGCGTCTTAACCTATCGCAAGCACAAGTTGGGGCCTTGATCGGTATTTCATCTCAATACTATGGGCAGGTCGAGCTCGGTAAGAAGAAGCTGAAGCCCGCACGGCTCAAAGCCCTGTGTGCGGCATTACAAGTACCACTCCGTGAAGTGTTCGATGGCGTTGCCGCTGACGATGTGGATGCCATCCCGCTGGCAGAGTCTTTGCTTGACGAGAGATTGCAGGAGGCAATACGATGTATGAGCTTCGAGGAAAAACGGATGCTACTGGAAATCAGCCATGTACTCAAAGGGCAAATACGAACGGGAGCGTAGCGGATATGCACGCTCCTGTTTTTTGAATAATTGTGAATTGAATGGTTAATGCGGTGTAAATTGCAAGGGAGTGATGAGCATGGATACGATTCCGATCAAGACTCTGCCCTCGGCTTCGAAGGACATCGACCCGGTGACGATCCGCCGCCTGTACCACGAGGAGGGAATGACCATCAAGGCTGTGGCAGAGCTATGCGGCATCTCCACGCCCACTGTGCGTCGATACCTCGGTCCGGTCGGGAGGCGGAAGTACCCCGTGGCCGTGCAGCCGCCCAAACAGGTGCTGAAGATCGCTGAGAATCCGACACCCGTGCTGGTGCATCCGGCGCAGCTCATGAGATCCAAGACCGAGCTGAAGGGCAAGGCGGCCATATTCGAGATCGACCATGTATCCGGTACCCTGTATGTGCGCGGCTCGACGTTTGAGATGCTCTTAACTCGTGAGGACGTGGAACAGTTTATCTGGGAGTTGGTCGAGGCGTATGAATCCATCCCGAAGCTGAAGGATGATTCGGGTGGCGATACAACAAAGGAGAGTGATGCGAATGGAGATGATGCACTGGAGCGATCGCCGACCGTTACTCGATGACCGGATCAAGTTGGCAGAATACCTGAGGGAACATATCGGCGGGGCAGACTGCGCGCGGCGGTAGCATTGTCGGGGATGTGATCCCCCATGATTGCCGTGCGCGCGCCGACCGGGAAGCTATTGTTCAGGTGGGATCCTAACGAGATGCTGCTCCACATCATCACGAAGGATGTGGAAGCGTGGGTGCATCTGCGCCGGGACGGGACGTACACGGTGACGTGCTTCCGCCAGCGGCGCGACAACTGAATAAAGTGACAATCCAAAGAGCTGCTAGATGGCCAGGATCATAGGACTTGAGAGAGTCCCGTGCCTGGCCATTGGCATTTTTGGACGGTCACGACGGCAGCTCCTTGGATTGATCCAATCGAAGGAGTTGCTGATTGATGAAGGTTACCTATCATTTTGTGACGGGGAACGTGGAGATTGAAGTAGCCGACGAGTGGGGACGGGAGCTGACGGAGATGGACCGGCTGGAGTACAACAACAATCAGAAGGAGACGCGGCGGCATGTATCGCTGGATACGAGGTCGGAGGAGGGAAAATGGTTGGCGGATAACGGCGAGTTGTTTGAAGTGTTGGAAAGGAAAGAAGTCATGGGTTGCGTTCGCGGCGCAGTCAGTCAGCTCAAACTTCAGCAACAAGCGATGGTCAAGGCGCTCTATCTTGCTAATAAACCAGTTTCACAAGCGCAATACGCCAGACTAATCGGCGTATCTGTTGAGGCCGTCAAGCAACGGGCGAAGTATGTGCGAAAAAAGTTGAGAGAAATAATCGAAAAAAGTGACACCTAAGGCCCCTCCCGTGACCTACAGGTGAGAGGTACAAAATCCTGCTCTCGGGGAGAGGTGAGAAAGATGCATCACAGCATGGAGATCGAGATGAGGCGGCAGGACAACGGGCGGTCGGTGTTCACATGTCGGTCGCGGCGGATCGGCTCGCGGCTCTGGCGGTGGCTGTTCGGCACGGAAAAGGTCGTGATCCTGGTGCCAGGCGGCAGCGTGGACACGGTGACGATCACGGAGAAGGGAGGTTCGGATCATGAGCAGGACGAAGCTGCTGCTGGACGTGGCGGTCGGGCTGCGCGGATTGGCGGATAGCGTGGCTGCCGTCGCGCAGGCGATGATGGAGGGCGAGCCGCCGCAGCCCGTGGCCGAGTCGGCGTCCGAACACTCCGCGCCTACCGTCACGCTGGAGCAAGTGCGCGCGGTGCTGGCGGACGTGAGCCGCGCGGGAAAGACCGAGGCGGTGCGAGAGCTGCTGGCGCGGTTCGGCGCCGACCGGCTGAGCGCCGTGGATCCCACGCGCTACCCGGAGCTGCTGTGCGCGGCGGAGGCGCTGTGATGGGCGCGCACGCGCTGTTGTCCGCATCCAGCTCCCACCGCTGGCTGAGTTGCACGCCGTCGGCGCGGCTGGAGCTGGAGTTCGAGGACACGGAATCGGAAGCGGCGCTGGAGGGCACCGCCGCCCATGCGCTGTGCGAGCACAAGCTGAGGCGGGCGCTGAAGATGCGCTCCAAGCGGCCGGCGTCCCGGTTCGATTCGGATGAGATGGAGCGCCACACCGACGACTACGTGGCGTTCGTGCTGGAGCAGCTGGCCGAGGCGCGGCTGCGCTGCAGGGATCCCATCGTGCTGGTCGAGCAGCGGCTGGACTTCTCGTGCTACGTGCCGGACGGGTTCGACACCGGCGACGCCGTGATCGTGGGCGACGGCTTGATGCACATCGTGGACTTCAAGTTCGGGCAGGGGATTCTGGTGGACGCCCGCGACAACCCGCAGATGATGCTATACGCGCTGGGCGCGCTGCGGCTCTACGAGCAGCTGTACGACATCCGCGAGGTGGCGATGACCATCTACCAGCCCCGGCGCGAGAACGTGAGTACCTGGACAATTCCGGTGAATGAACTGAAAGCCTGGGCGGAGAACGTGCTCGTGCCGCGCGCGAAACTGGCATTCGCCGGCGAGGGTGACTACTGCGCCGGCGAGTGGTGTACGTTCTGCCGCGCGGCGGTGAAGTGCCGGGCGAGGGCGGAGGCCAAGCTGGCACTGGCCAAGTACGAGTTCGCCCGCCCGCCGCTGCTGACGGACGCCGAGATCGGCGACATTCTCGCACGGCTGGACGACCTGACCAAGTGGGCGAACGACATCCTGGGCTACGCCACCCAGGCCGCGCTGCATCAGGGCAAGCAGTGGCCGGGGTACAAGCTGGTCGAGGGGCGCTCCGTGCGTAAGTACACCGACGAGACCAAGGTGGCCGCCGCCGCCAAGGCCGCGGGCTACACCGACATCTACAAGCAATCGCTGATCCCGCTGACCGAGATGGAGCGCCTGATGGGCAAGGAGCAGTTTGGGCTGATCCTGGCTGGGCTGGTGGAGAAGCCCGCGGGCAAGCCCACACTGGCGCCCGTTACGGACAAGCGACCGGCGATGGATACATCAGCTGCAAAGGAAGAGTTTGCTGAGGAGACAGCATGAAGCAGATACAGCTTGCCAATGGACAGATAGCGTTGGTCGATGACGTCGATTTCGAGCGAGTGAGCATGTATTGCTGGTTTCTGCACGGTGGGAAGAGTGGCTACGCAGCACATGGGGACAGGGTCAATGGTAGGGTGCAGATAATGAAAATGCACCACATGGTTATCGGGAAGCCACAGCCTGGGTATGTAGTCGACCATATCAATGGCAATAAACTTGATAACCGGCGCACCAACCTTCGTTTCGTTACGTGCCAACAGAACCTGTTCAACGTGTGCAAGCGGCAAATGGCCAATCCAGGAGCCAATCCATCCCGGTTCAAAGGCGTTTCTTGGAGAAATGACCGAAATAAGTGGTCAAGTCGGATAACTGTCAATGGTCGTAGACATTACCTGGGGCTATTTTCTTCTGAAGAAGACGCAGCATTAGCCTACAATGAAGCAGCGAAAAGGTACCACGGTGAGTACGCCAAGTTGAACGAACTATATCAAGATAGATGGAGGTCACCAAGCAATGAAAAGCATCAACAGCAACCCCACCAAGGTCATCACCGGCACGATTCGTTTGTCCTACGCCAATGTGTGGGAAGCCAAGTCGATCAATGGCGGCGCGGAGAAGTACAGTGTCAGCGTCATCATCCCCAAGACCGACACCAGGACGGTGGACGCGATCAACAAGGCGATCGACGCAGCGATTCAGGCGGGCATCGGCAAGTTCGGCGGCAAGATCCCCAGCAAGGGCAGCCTGAAGCTGCCGCTGCGGGACGGCGACCTGGAGCGCGACGACGAGGCGTACAAAGACAGCTGGTTTGTGAACGCGAACAGCAAGACCGCACCGCAGATCGTGGACCGCGACCGGAACCCGATCCTCGACCGGGGCGAGGTGTACTCCGGCTGCTACGCGCGGGTGTCGCTGAACTTCTACGCATTCAGTAGCAATGGGAACCGGGGCGTGGCCTGCGGGCTTGGGAACATCCAGAAGCTGCGCGACGGGGATCCGCTGGGCAACCGCAGCAGCGCGGCTGTGGACTTCGAGTCCGAGGTGGAGGACGACTTCCTAGCCTAGAGCCGATGCGGCTCTGGTTCGACGTGGGCGGCGGGGTTTCCTGCCTCGCCGCCTGATGCGAGGAGAAAAGTGATGAACACGCTCTCAATCGACATCGAAACCTTCAGCAGCGTTGACCTGAAGCGGAGCGGCGTGTACCGCTATGTTGAGGCTGGCGATTTCGAGATCCTGCTGTTCGCTTACGCCGTGGGCGATGGGCCTGTGTGCGTGATCGACCTGGCCGCAGGCGAGCCGCTGCCCAATGAGATCCGTGCCGCCATCCTCAACCCGACCGTGATCAAGTGGGCGTTCAACGCGCAGTTCGAACGTGTGTGCCTGTCGCGCCACCTGGGTGTCCAGCTCGATCCCGCCTCCTGGTGCTGCACGATGGTGTGGGCGGCGTACATGGGCCTGCCGCTGTCGCTGGAGCAGGTGGGCGTGGTGTTGGGGTTGGAGCAGCAGAAACTGACGGAGGGCCGCGAGCTGATCCGCTACTTCTGCCAGCCGTGCAAGCCCACCCAGGCCAACGGCGGCCGGACGCGCAATTTACCTGAACATGCGCCGGACAAATGGGCGCGGTTCGTGGCGTACAACCAGCGCGATGTGGAGGTGGAGCGGGCGATCCAGCAGTGGCTGGCGAGGTTCCCGGTGCCTGAGGTGGAGTGGGAGAACTACGTGCTGGACCAGCGGATCAACGACCGGGGAATCCAGTTGGACATGACGTTGGTTTGTCAAGCCATCCGTTGCGACGAGCAGTTCCGTCAGCGGCACCTGAACCGGGCGCGCACGCTGACCGGGTTGGAAAACCCCAACTCCACGCAGCAGCTGAAGGCGTGGCTGGAGCGCAACGGGCTGACCGTGGACTCGCTGTCGAAGGCGGCGGTTGCGGAGCTGCTCATGGAGGTCGAAGGCATCTCGAAGCAGGTGCTGCTGCTCCGGCGCGAGTTGGCAAAATCCAGCGTGAAGAAGTACACCGCCATGCAGCACGCCGTGTGCGGAGACGGACGCGCCCGCGGGCTGCTCCAATTCTACGGAGCCAACCGAACCGGGCGGTTCGCTGGGCGGCTGATTCAAGTGCGAACCTGCCCCAGAACCATCTGCCCGATCTGGCGGATGCACGGGCCTTGGTTCGTGACGGCCAGTTTGATGCCATCGAGCCGCTGTACGACTCTGTGCCCGTGGTGCTGTCCGAGCTGATCCGCACCGCGTTCGTGCCCGCGCCGGGCCAACGGTTCCTGGTGGCGGACTTCAGTGCCATCGAGGCCCGCGTCATCGCGTGGTTGGCAGGCGAGCAATGGCGGCTGAACGTGTTCAGCTCCCACGGAAAAATCTATGAGGCGTCCGCGTCGCAGATGTTTCGCGTGCCAATCGAGCAGATCACCAAGGGCAGCACGCTGCGGCAGAAGGGGAAGATATCAGAGCTGGCGTTGGGCTATGGCGGCAGTGTGGGTGCGCTGACCAAGATGGGCGCATTGGCTATGGGTCTGAAAGAGGACGAACTACAGCCGCTGGTGACGATGTGGCGCCACGCCAACCCCGCCATCGTGCGGCTGTGGTGGGACGTGGATGAGGCAGCGCTGACGGCGGTGCGGGAGCGGACCGCGACCAGCACCAACGGCATCCGGTTCGAGTACCGGAGCGGCATGCTGTTCATCCGGCTGCCGTCCGGTCGGCGGCTGGCCTATGTGAAGCCGCGCATCGTCAGGAACAAGTTCGACCGCGACGGGCTGTGCTACGAGGGCGTCGGCGAGAACAAGAAGTGGGTGCGGGTCGAGACCTACGGCCCAAAGCTGGTAGAAAACATTGTGCAGGCAACGGCCCGAGACCTGCTGACCGAAGCCATGCGGCGCATCGACGCGACGGGATACAGAATCGTGATGCACGTCCACGACGAGATCGTGGTGGAAGCGCCCCCAGATCAATCGCTGGACGAGCTCTGCGCCCTGATGGCCGTCCAGCCCGACTGGGCGAAGGGGCTCCCCCTGCGCGCGGACGGCTACGAATGCGACTTTTACAGAAAGGATTGACGGTCATGAGCATCAACAAGTACAACGCCGAGGGCTACTACGACCCGACGGCCTATGAGGCGCTGACCCAGATCGAGCGCGCCGCCAAGCAGCGCCCCTATCTGCCGCTGACCTACATCTGCTCGCCGTTCAAGGGCGACACCGAGCGCAACATCCTGAGCGCCCGCCGCTACTGCGCCTACGCCGTCGCTCACGACCGGATCCCCCTGGCGCCGCATCTGCTGTTCCCGCAGTTCCTGGACGACAATGATCCCGCGCAGCGCGAGCTGGGGCTGTTCATGGGGCTGGTGCTGCTGGGCAAGTGCAGCGAGCTGTGGGCGTTCGGCGGGAACATCACGAAGGGCATGTCTGTGGAGATCGAGAAGGCCAGGCACCGGGGTATCGCGGTGCGCTACTTCAACGAAAGCTGTGAGGAGGTATCCGCATGAAGATTGCTGTTGGAAACAGCCGAATGGACAGGCGGTGGAAGAACCGGGAGTACAGTTGGGACGAGTTCCTCCAAAAGGTGAGCACGACAATCCGTACCACGGAGACGGTGTCCGAGTACGCCAAGATGCCCAAGAATGGGCGGGATGGCTTGAAGGATGTGGGCGGGTTCGTGGGCGGACACCTCAAGGAGGGCAAGCGCAAGAACGGGTTCGTGCTGTGCCGGGAGTTGCTCACGCTGGACGCCGACTACGCCACGCCCGGTTTCTGGGAAGAGCTGACCAAGGCCACCAACTACCGCTGCTGCGTGTACTCCACGCACAAACACACGCCGGAGCAGCCCCGGCTCAGGCTCATCATCCCGCTGGCCAGGGAGGTCAGCGAGGATGAATACCCGGCACTGGGGCGCATGGTGGCCAGAGACATCGGGCTGGATTTGTTCGACGATACCACCTATGAGCCCGCCCGGCTGATGTACTGGCCGAGCACACCGTCCGACGGGGAGTTCATCTTCGAGCACCGCGAAGGCCCGCTGCTCGATCCGGACGAATACATGAGCCGTTATACCGACTGGCGCGATGTCTCCACTTGGCCAGTGTCGTCCCGCCAGTCGGAGGTGGTGCAGCGATCCCTCCAGCAGCAGGCTGATCCGCTTGCGAAGGAGGGTGTCGTGGGTGCGTTCTGCCGCGCGTACACGATCGAGGACGCCATCGATACGTTCCTGTCCGACGTGTACGAACCCAGCGCCATGGATGGGCGGTTTGATTACGTCCCCGCCGACTCGGTCGCGGGCGTGGTCATTTACGACGGCAAGTTCGCCTACTCCCACCACGCCTCCGACCCGGCGCACGGTAGGCTGCTGAACGCGTTTGACCTTGTGCGTGTGCATCGGTTCCGCGACTTGGACGACAAGGTTTCGCCTGACATGCCCGTCGGCAAGCTGCCGTCTTTCAGGGCGATGGCGGACTTTGCCGGTGCCGACGGGACGGTGAAACAGCTGCTTGCCGATGAGCGCAGGGCCCAAGCGCGCGACGAGTTTGCGCCCAGCAACGAGGGCTGGGAGAAGCGGCTCGAGTACGAGAAGCGTTCCACCGTGCTGAAAAACACGCTGGGCAACCTGACGCTGATCCTCGAGAACGACGAACACCTGAAGGGCATCGTGTTCAACCAGCAGAGCGACGGCATGGAGATCCGGGACGACATCGAGCCCGCGCCGTGGAAGCACCCGTCACGGTACTGGCGCGACGCGGACGACGCGCAACTGATCAGTTACATCGACCGGAACTACGGCAGCTTCAGCGCGCGCAACTATGAGATCGCCGTCGCGAAGGTGACCGACGACCGCTCCTACCACCCAATCCGGGAGTTCATCGCCGCGCTGCCCGAATGGGACGGTGTACCGCGCGTGGACACGCTGCTGATCGACTACCTGGGTGCCAGCGACACGCCCTACGTGCGCGCGGTGACCAGAAAGACGCTGTGCGCGGCGCTGGCGCGCGTACTGCGCCCCGGCTGTAAGTTCGACTCCATGCTCGTGCTGAACGGCCCGCAGGGCGTGGGCAAGAGCAC
>JAVBTW010000177.1:0-3218 GCA_031555975.1 Eubacteriales bacterium | reverse complement strand
AACGAAAGTTTGAGGAAGATCCTTCGCTGCGCTCAGGATGACCGCGTGGGAGGGCGGGCGAATGCATCGTCATTCACCGTTCATACGCATGCCCCGGTTCATCCCCGCACCGCGAGAATACGTCCGGCGATTAGGTCAGATCCACATCATAGATGCAGGCCGGCCAGGTGTAGAAGGGGTTGAGGTCGTCCATACCGGTCACATTGGCGCCCATGCCCCACAGTTCGTCGCGCACGGCGTTGAACAGCATCGGCAGGTCCTGGTTGGAGAGCACAGCCCACTCAGCGTACACTTCTGCACGCTTCTCGGGATCGAACTCCTGGCGGCCCTTGGCGAACAACTCTTCGGCCTTCTCGTTGTAGTAGCCGCCGGGGTTGAATCCGCCAGGCTCGGTGGCGCCCACGCCCAGCAGGTCGCTGCAGTCGGGGTCGGATGACAGGCTCCAGCCCTGGGTCCACATGTCGAACTTGTCGAACGCGCGGTTGTCATAGGCATCGTCCATGACGGTGTTGAAGTCGGCGATCATGACGTCAAAGCCCACGCCGATCTGCGGCCACTGCTCTTTCAACAGCGCGCTGAGGTTGCCCGGCCAGGGTGCGTCGTTGTAGATGTACATCATCAACTCGAGCTTGACGCCGTCCTTTTCGCGGATGCCGTCGCCGTCGGTGTCAACCCAGCCCGCCTCTTCCAGCATGGCCTTGGCCTTCTCCGGATCGTACTCATAGCTGTTCAGCATGCTGGTGTCCTTCGGATACGCCCAGAAATCGGGGTTGCCGTAGACCAGCATGTTGCACGGGGTGGCAAAGCCTTCGTACTCATTGTCGATGAAGCCCTTGCGGTCGAAGCCATACATCAGCGCCTGGCGGACTTTCACGTCAGCCAGCTTCGGGCTCTGGTGGTTCAGCATCATGCAGTTGTACCCCAGGCCGATAATCTTCTTGACGTTGCAGCCGCCATCGATCATGTTGTCGTAGTTGTCCTGGTTAGCGGCGGGCGCCTGGATCAGGTCGCACTGACCGGTGGTCAGCGCCATGACCTGGGTCTCCGGCGGCACGATCAGCACGGTGACACCGTCGATTTTCGGCTGCTTGCCCCACCAGTTGGGGTTGCGCACGAAGTTGGCCGCCTGACCGGGCTCAAACGAGTCCAGGATGAACGGACCCGCGCCCACGGGCGCGCCGCTCAGGCCCTTGAAGTCGTCATAGCTTTCCTTCTCATAGTACTCTTGGCACAGGATGCCGTAGCCGGCCAACTCTTCGATCTTTGCCACGTAGGGCGCAGTCAGCGTGAATGAGATGGTCTGGTCATCGATGACCTTGATGCCCTCGAACACGTCCGTTTCGCCCTTGCGGAAGGCGTCATAGCCCACGATGTCCGCCGCCTGGGGGCCGCGCGGGCCGTCGTACTTCGGATTGGCCATCATTTTGAAGGTGAACTCCACATCCTGGGCGGTCAGCGGACTGCCGTCGGAGAACACCAGCCCGGACTTGAGCTTGAACGTGTAGGTCAGGTGGTCGTCGGTCAGCTCGTAGCCGTCGGCGACGGTATTCTCGTCAAAGATGACGTTGTTGCCGGGATCGGCCGTGCCCAGCGCGGCAAACATCAAATCCGTGCAGTACTTGTCATACACATCGTCTGAGAGGATCGTGTTGAACGTACCCTTGATGGAACTGGTCGCAAAGCGGAGCACCTTCTCTCCACCTTCTGCCTGCGCGAACACCGGCAGCATCATGGCCACCAGCAACACGGCCAGCAGCAGAGATATCCTTCTCTTCATGTAAACACCCTCCTTTGATTGCGCTCGCGCGGCAAAGCCGCACCGCTACCTCTATATAATACACTCCATTGCGCAAGAAAGCAATCACGAATGCGTGGTAAAATGGACGGATACCGCCAAGGCAAGCCCCTAAAGACCGGTATTGCCAAAAGAAGGTTGACTGTTTGCGCTACACCGGCCAAGCCCGATACGTCTCGTCGACGCGAATCGGCTCGACGCGCCCTTCCGACGCCTCGACGATCCCGCTGCAGAACCCATTCTCGTCGGCGCACTTCACGATCAGTGTGAACATGATCGATTCGCCAAACGCCTTCTCCTCCACGATCACAGGCTGATCTTTCAAATAATGTTCAATCCGGCCCAGCGCGGGATAGGCTATGTCCATGATGTAGCGCGCGGTGGGATGCATCACGCCCACACCCGCCGCGTCCAGCGCCATCTTCGCGCCTTCCGCATAGGCCCGGATCAATCCGCCCGCACCCAGCAGCACACCGCCAAAATAGCGCGAATCCACCACGCAGGCGTTCACCACCTCGCGCGCCTTCATCACCTCAATGATGGGCATGCCCGCCGTCCCTCCCGGTTCGCCATCGTCGCTGTAGCGCATGATCCCGGCGTTGGCGCCGATGATGTAGGCAAAGCAGTTGTGCGTGGCATCCTTGTGCTTTTGGCGGATCTCGCCGAGGAATGAAAGCGCCTCCGCCTCCGTCTGGCAGGGGCATCCGTGGCCGATGAAGCGCGACTTGTTCACGGTGAACTCATCGCTGTCGCGCTTCATCAGCGTCATATAAGGTTTCCGGTTCATTTTAGCACGATCCTGTGGAAGCTCTTCTTGCCCTTCTTGATCAGCACGCCCTCGCCCGCGAGCCGGTCCGACTCGATCCGCGCGTCCACGTCGGTCACCTTCACATCGTCCAGGGCGATGCCGCCCGCTTCAATGGTCTTGCGGGCCTCCCCCTTTGATTTGCACAGCCCGCACAGCGCCACCAGCGCCACGAGGCGGTTGTCCGCGTTGAGCTGTGCCTCCGTGATCTCCATCGTGGGGATGGATCCGCCCATGCCGCCGCCGGAGAACAGCGCCTCCGCGGCCTGCTGCGCCTTGCCCGCTTCCTCCTCGCCGTGGATCAGCTTGGTGATCTCAAACGCCAGCACTCGCTTTGCTTCGTTGATGGCGCTATCCTTCGCCGCGCCGAGCATTCTCACCTCGTCCATGGGCAGGAATGTCAGCAGCGCCAACAGCTTTTCGACATCCGCGTCGGCCACGTTGCGGAAGTATTGGAAAAACTCGTATGGGCTTGTGCGCTCTGGATCCAGCCACACCGTGCCCTTCTCGGTCTTGCCCATCTTGGCGCCGGTGGAGGTGAGCAGCAGCTTGAACGTCAGCGCGAACGCGCTCTTCTGCTCTTTTCTGCGAATCAAGTCCGCGCCGCTGAGCATGTTC
>JAVBTW010000052.1:0-12911 GCA_031555975.1 Eubacteriales bacterium | reverse complement strand
CACCGGCGGGACCCCTGAGCAACGCGATGTATGTTCCCCTTCACCGGGCGTACGATCCTCCGCTAGGCCCAGGATGACCGCGCGGGGGGCTGCTAGGACGACCGTGGGGGAGCGTGAAAAAGCAAGACGGGAACACGTTCGCGATCCGACGCGTTCGTGTTCCCGTTTGTCTTGTCATACCTTGATCGACTTCTGGATCGTTGCCCTCACCTTGTCGAAGGTTGCGTATTCCGCTTCCGCTGTGCTGAAGTGGAACAGGTAGAAGCTGTTCTTTTTCTTCTGGTAGCAGAGCGACACATATCCCTTCATGGGAATGCCGTCAAAGACGCCGGAGTAGGTGAAGCAGAATCCGATGTTGTTTGAGAACTTGAACCGCTTGCCCTTCTTCATTTTCCAGTTTTCGCTGCAGCGGTCCTTCAGCTTCTTGGCAAACTCGCTCAGCCGCATCATGCCTACGCCTTCGGTGACGACGATCTCACCCGCGTCGCGCCGTGTGATGGCCATGCGGGCAGGGCAGGCGCCGGTGGATTCGGAGTCCTCGTAGCCGATGCTCGATTCCGAGGAGATGTTCGTCCAGTGTGTCGGGTACTTGTATGTGATGCCCAGTTCCGTGTTTTCGACGCTGCTGTAGGTGTATTGTGAGGTGGATATGCCCTGCGTCTGGGGAGCGGCGGGCGTTTCCCCGGCCACTTTTTCGTCGTCCGCTGGACCAGGGTCCTCGGAACTGGGATCGTCCGCATCCAGGCGCAGATCGTCCATGTCCTCGTCCAGATCCTCCAGCGGATCGTCTGCCATGGGTACGACGGTGGGCTTGACTGAGGCGCTTGGGCTTGCGTTGCTGCCATTCTGCTGGCAGCCGCACAGGGACAGCATGAGCAACAGCGCCAACAGCGCGGCCAGTCCCCTCTTCACCCGAACACCTCCCAGCATCACAACACTCCTCTTAGTATACAGCATCCAGGCATCTGCGTCAATTCTGGTCCCGCTCGCGCAGTTCCACGCGCCGAATCTTGCCGGAGATGGTCTTGGGCAGCTCTGCCACAAACTCGATGATGCGCGGGTATTTGTACGGCGCTGTGGTCTTTTTGACGTGGTCTTGCAGTTCGCGAATGAGTTCTTTTGAAGGTTCGAAGCCCTTCTTGAGCACGATCGTGGCTTTGACGACCTGGCCCCGCACTTCGTCCGGAACGCCGGTGATGGCGGTCTCCAGCACGGCCGGATGCTCCATCAGCGCGCTCTCGACCTCAAACGGCCCAATGCGGTAGCCGGAAGACTTGATCACGTCATCCGCTCTGCCCACATACCAATAATAGCCCCACTCGTCCCGCCAAGCCAAGTCCAGCGTGTGATACACATCGTCATGCCAGACGCCCGCGGTGCGCTCTTCGTCGCGATAGTAGCCGCCAAACATGCCCGGCGCAACCTTGCGGGTTCTGACCACGATCTCGCCCACGACACCGGCCGAGACGGATTTGCCATCGTCGTCCACGATGTCCACATCAAACTGGGGCGATGGCTTGCCCATGGAGCCTGGGATGGACTTCATCCACGGGAACGTGCCCACCACAACGCACAGCTCGGTCTGGCCGAACGCCTCGCGCAGCGGCACACCTGTGAGCGCCAGCCAGCCCTCGAAAACCTCCGGACTCAGCGGTTCGCCCGCGACGCTGCAATGTTTCAGCGCGGACAGGTCCAAGTCCTTGACGCCCTCTTCCAGCATCATGAATCGGTAGATCGTGGGCGGCGCGCAGAATGTGGTGACATGATAGCCCGCCACGACATTGAGGAGGTCCTTGGCAACGAATTTGTCAAAGTCGTAGACCATGATCGCGCTGCCACACAGCCATTGGCCGTACAGTTTGCCCCAGACGCTCTTGGCCCAACCGGTCTCTGAGACCGTCAGGTGCAACCCATCGTCCATGCACTCCTGCCAGAATGCGGCGGTCTGGATGTGACCCAGGGGATAGGCGCAGTCATGGATGACCATCTTGGGCATGCCGCTGGTGCCGGACGTGAAGTACAGCAGCAGCGGGTCTGTGTTTTCGTTGAAGGGCACAGGCCTTGGGAATTCGGGAGACTGCTTGGACTGCTCTTCATCAAAGGGGATCCAGCCTTCGAGAGCGCCGCGCACGGACAGCCGCTTTACGACCGTTGGGCATTCTGCCATGGCCAGGTCGCACTGCTCGTGGAAAACGCCTTCGCTGGTGGCGATGATGTATTTGACGGTGGCCGCGTTGCAGCGGTACACGATGTCCTTCTTGGTCAACAGGTGGGTCGCCGGCACGGCCACAGCGCCGATTTTGTGCAGCGCCATGATCGCAAACCAGAATTGATAGTGGCGTTTGAGCACCAGCATCACGGCGTCGCCCTTCTTTACGCCCAGTGCGGTCAGCAGGTTTGCTGCCTTGCTGGACTCCTCATCGATCTGCTTGAATGTGAATGAACGCTTTTCGCCATCCACATTGCACCATTCCAAGGCCCTTTGATCCGGCGTCTCATTGGCGAGGCGGCCCAGCACATCGTAAGCAAAATTGAAATGGGCGGGCACGGTGATGTGAAAGTTTTTCAGGTAGTCTTCATAGGAGCCGAACTCGGCCTGTTCGAGGTAGTCGCGGTAGAGCTGCATATATATGTCCTCCATTCGTTTGTCGCATGCATCGCCAATGAGCGTGGTTGAGCCGGTTGCGGGTGGAACCTGATGCGTTTCAGGCCACCCTATTTAATGACCACGGCGATAAACCGGGCGTCATGCTCAAGCGCGTACATGGCGTGCGGGATGGAGGAATCATAATAGAGGGAATCACCAGGTCCCAAAAAGACCTGATTGCCATTCAGTTCGATCATCATGTGGCCTTCGAGGACGTAGTTGAATTCCTGGCCTTCGTGGGCATGGGCGGTCTTTCCGGAGGTCTGGTTGGGATTGTACTCCACCGTGACGATGAACGGCTCGGCCTTCTTGTCCCGGAAGTTGTAGGCCAGGTGCTCATACTGGTAGGCGCGGCGGCGCTCAAACGCGAGGCCTTGGCCCGCCCTGGTCATCACATAGCCGTGCAGTTTGGGGCTTTCGCCCGTCAGCAGGTCCGAGATGTCCACGCCCAGTGTGGATGCGATGTTGAACAGGTGGGAGAACGAAAAATCCCGCTCGCCGCCCTCATATTCAACGTAATCCTGAAGGGGAACGCCGGAGGCTTCAGCCACCTGAGCCTGGGTCAGGCCGCTAATCTCGCGTAGGTCCTGTATTCTGATTGCTATGGTCTTGATGTTGTCGGTCATGGCCTGGTCCTCCTTCAATGAATATTGTCTTATAGGATAATCCATGGTGGGGGGGTATGTCAAGAAAAGTTAAGGTTAGGACCGAGGTTTGCTTACCACCGGTGTCATCCTGAGCGCAGCGAAGGACCTCCCTCCGCATGAGTAGACGTGTTCATCTGCACGTCGCCGACGCAGGGAGGTCCTTCGCTGCGCTCAGGATGACACCGGTGGCGGGCGGAGCAGGTGGCGGCGCTCACGATGACACGGTATGGACGGTGCGCATTTAGACGATCCGCCACTGGATGCCGCGCGACTCGAACGCCTCTTTGGGGATGCTGTATTGCTTGCTGTCCTGCATGCCTTTCAATGGGTACGCCATGCCCAATCCCTTGTACTTCGCGCCGGCAAAGGGATTGTAGGGCAATAGCTCGACGCCCAGCAGGTTGTGTGCGCCGGTCAACAGTGCAGCCGTGGCTTCAAGGTTTGCGCGGTCGTCGTTCAGCCCGGGGATCAGCGGCACCCGGATCAGGAACGGCGTGACGCCCTGTTTGAGCCAGGACAGGTTTGCGCGAATGCGCTCGTTTGAAACCCCGGTCAGTTGCCGGTGCCGCTCGTCATCCACACATTTGATATCCATGTACAGTGTACTCACCGCCCGCGCCACGGATTGAAAAATCTCGCTGCTTGCGTGACCGCTGGTCTGTACGATGGTGTGCATGCCTTCGAGCCGCGCGATCAGATCCAGCACAAAGTCCGGCTGCATGAGCGGTTCGCCGCCGGAGATGGTCGCGCCTCCGTCTACCAGCAGAGGAGCGAGTCTTAACAGGTGCGCGGCCACGTCCGAGGCCTCCATGGACCGACCCGCCAGTCGCACCAGCCCCTGTGGACAGGCGTGAACACACCGGCCCAAGCCTTGGCATTCCGTGTGGCCGCAGGCAGACAGGCAGCGGCCGCAGTGGGTGCAGCCATTTTCGCTGACCATGGCCTGGGGCGCAATCGACAATCCCTCGGGATTGTGGCACCACAAACAGCGCAGCGGGCAGCCCTTCATGAACACGGTGCAGCGAATGCCCGGTCCATCGTGGACGGCGAACTCTTTGATGTCAAAAACAATGCCGCTCGCCATGCTACACCACGAACTCCTGACGCGCGATCACGTGATCCTGGTATTCTTCGTCCAGTTCCACAAAGTACGCGCTCCATCCCCAGATGCGCACGATCAGATTTTTGTGCTGGTCGGGATGCGCCTTGGCATCGATGAGGGTGTCTCGGTTGACGGAGTTGAGCTGCATCTGATGGCCGCCGCTGCGAATGAACGCCTGTACAAGCGCGGCGACCTTGCGAATGGCCGCATCGTCCTTGAACACGCTCTGATGAAACTCCATTGTGAGCGGGCCGCCGTTGCAGACTTGCAGGAGGTCCGGCTTGGTGAATGACCGAATGACGGACAGCGGGCCTGCATTGCGCACGAACAGTTCAGGCGCGTAGTTGGCGCCAAACGCTTCTCCCTTTTGGTGGCCGCTGAGCGACGTGCCCACATGGGCGGCAAACCAAAGATAAAACATGGCACTGCCCGTGCCCGCGCGGACGCAGCCGCCGCGCTCGTTGCGCAGGTCGGACACCGCGGCTCCGAACGCATCCACCAGCGCCTTGGCGATCCGGTCCACGTCGTCTTGGTCATCGCCGAACTTGGGGAGCTCGAACTTGATTCGGGCCAACAGTGCCTCGCGGCCCTCGAAGCCTTCGCGCAGAATGCGCTGCGCTGCGGATTTGGCCAGAGACCGCTCGTGATATATCAGTTTTTCAATGGTGTACAGCGAGTCCACCGCAGTCGCAAGACCGACGCCGTGAAATCCGTAGTTGTTGTATTTGGCGCCCAGCGAGATGTCGCGGCCGTTTTCAAGGCAACCATCCATCATCACAGACATATAGGGCGCGGGCATCATGTACAGGTTGCGCGTTGTGGCAAGCAGCTCCGCGCAGGTTTCGCCCAGCCGTGCGGACACGGCGCGGAAAAAGTCATCATACGTGGCGCAACCGAGCATATCTTCCATCACCGCGTCGTTAACCAGCGCAGGGAAGTTTACCGCGCCAATGTTGGGGATGTCCATGCCCACGCCGGGAATGATGAACTCCCAGCACGCCGCCACGGTGTAGTCGCGGGCGTCCTCCAGCGCATAACCCTTCGAAACCAGCGCGGGGATGACCACGTCGTCATTGCTGTATTGCGGAAAACCAAGCCCCTCACGGGTCAGCAATGTGCCCTGTTCGAAGACGTCCAACGGCGTATCCTTGGATGCGCGCAGGTTGATCTTGGGATCAATCAGCAACAGTTCGCGCGATGCGGTGAGGCACAGTGAGGAGAGCGGGTTAAACGCCGGCCTGCCATCGCGATCCACGCCGCCCAGCATGATCGACTGACCGTTGTCGCCCTGCTGAATGCCGGGATAAAGGTCGCTGTCACGGTTCAGGCTCAGGAAGAATTCCTCAACCAGTTCCAAGGCGGCCATTTCTGTGAGGCGGCCCGATTCCAGGTCAGCTTTCAGGTAGGGCCACATATACTGGTCGAAGCGTCCCAGCGTGTTGTGGTATTCACCCTCGCACCACAGCGCGTACTGGATGATCCGCAGCGATTGCAACGCCTCGTGGAACGAAGTTGCGCCCTGTGCCGGTACGCGAGAAAGGATGGCGGCTGCCTCTGCGTTGCCTGCGGCCAGCGCGGCTGCCCGATAGCGTGCCGTGAGGTCCAATATGGCGTCGATGCTGTCGATGGCACACTGGTAGAATCGCTTCTGCTCGTCTGTCTGGGCCGACGAATGGCCATCCTCCGCCTGGCCCCGCTGGGCCAGCAGTCCGATTTTCAGGGTGCGCGCGTAATTGGGGCTGATGTTGCACACGCGGCCCTGCTCATGGATGAAATGCGCTGCGCTGATCTTTTCCCATTCGTGGGTGGTGAAGATCTGGGGAAGGTTGGTCACCGTGCGCCAGAACAGGATGCGCTCGCCGGGATAGACGCAGGGCGTCTCCGCGGCCAGCATGTCCTTGAATGCCCTGGTGACGCGGACGATGTCGGGCAGTTGATCCTTCGCAAACCGCTGTGCGGGTGGGAACGGCGCCTCTCGACGATGCTGATGATGACCGCCAGATCGGATGAAGTCACGCATGGCGCGGATGGACTCGGTCATGGAGATGGCCCCCTTACATTATCGTTAATGTAATTGTAGCACGCGGCAGCTTTGGTGTCAACAGAAACCGGCGTAGGGGTAAGAGAGGAGCTGCGCCATGAGTCTGCTGGGGCTGACTGCACGCCTGGTTTCGATTGTATTAAGATTGCGTTGACATCACTTGTGCGTTGTGATAACCTAATATAAGGAAAATGCGGGCGGCACTGAGGCGAATGGGGGGCTGATTGTGTTTGGATTGGGCATTCCGGAACTGCTGCTGATCCTGGTGATCGCGCTGATCGTGGTGGGACCGAAGCGCCTGCCTGAAGTGGGCGCCAGCCTGGGCAAGGCGCTGGGCGAATTGCGCCGGTCGTTCAATGTCGCGGCGGCGGGCGACCCGGCCAAGGGTGATTCAAACAAACCCGAGGGCGGGGACGGCTGACGTGGACCTGATCGTGCGGATCTGGTCCCGGCTTCGAGGGGCGATCATCGCCTGCGCGATTGCATTCGCGACGGGTGCGCTGTTCGGCTTTCTGGGTTCGATGCCGATGATCTTTCGGCTGACGGCGCTGCTGCCCGCAGGCGCGTCTGCGGTTCAGAGCTATGTCGGTGAACTGCTGATGGCGCGGTTGTTGTTGACTGTGCTGTGCGGGGCGTTGCCCGCCGGGTGGCTGGCGCTGTGGTTTTTGTTGCGGGTCTATGGCGCCCGGACGCCACTGAGGATCGACCCCGCGGTGTACGTGCTGGTTGCCGCGCTGCTGTTCTTGTGCGGTGGGGCGTTTGCCTATTTTCTGCTGTTGCCGCCAGCGATTTCGCTGCTCGTCGCCATGGGCGGCCAGGGCTTCGCGCTCAATTTGACCGTGATGGGTTACACCGCGTTTTGCTGCACGTTCATCGTGCTGTGCGGCGCGCTGTTCAACCTGCCGCTGTGGGTGCGAGCGTTGGGCGCGCTGGGGGTTGTGAGCGCGGACAGACTGCGGCGCGGACGCAAGAAAGCGCTGCTGTTGTCGCTGATCATGATGGCGATACTGACGCCGACGCAGGACGCGGTGACGCTGCTGATCGCCATGGCGCCGCTGTTGCTGCTGTATGAATTATCCGTACTGCAGCTGGCGATGATGGAGAAGCGCCATGGATGATCGCGAGATGTCGCTCTCCTCGCACCTCACCGAACTGAGGCGGCGAATACTGACCGTGCTGATCCCGCTGATCGCCCTGCTGCCGGTGGCGATTTGGGCGGCGCCTTGGTTTCTGGATGCGCTCTTCATGCCACTGAGGCGGGCGGGCTGCGCGGTCTATCTGTATTATGTGACGGATGCGCTGGCGCTGCGGATGGGCGCTGCGGTGCTGATGGACGCTGCTGTGCTGATGCCGCTGCTGCTGTGTCAGGCGTACCGGTTCGTGGCGCCCGGACTGTATGCGCACGAGCGGCTTGCGGTGATCCGTTGGGGCACGGCCGGTGGCGGCCTGTTTTTGTTGGGCGCCGCGGGGTTCGCACTTGGCTTGACCGGGCCGCTGGTCAGCGCCTGGCGAGCGTCGACGGAAGGTTTTCCGCCGGTCCTGTCGGGGGTGAAATGCTTCGAACTGTGGTGCCTGCTGACGGTCTGCGCGGGCGCGCTATGTGCGCTGCCGTGCTGCATCGTCTTTGCGAGGCGGGTTTTGCGCGGTATGAAAGAGGAGGGGACGGCGCGTGAACAGGCGTGAATTTTTGAAGGGCACAGCCGGCTTTGTGATGGCATGCGGCGCGGGGTTTGGCGCGATTGAAAGAGTATCGCGAGCACTGATGGACACAGACCAAGTGGGTCCGCGGCTCATCGAGGGCTTGAGTGTGCAGGGTGGCGCCGCCTACATGGGCCTTGACAAAGTGTTCGAAGTCAACGGGTTGGGTGAGGAGTTGCTCAACCTGGCCGATGGCCGCCACGCGATGGGCGAACTGGTCCGGATCGGCGGCGGCGACGATGCCGCGGTTGCCCGGTTTTTCCTGACATTGGGCAAGGCTGGGTATCTGCAGGACAGAATCGAGGTGGACATGGTTGAAGTCCAAGTGTGACCTCTACCTGCTGCGTGATGCTGAGGGGCCGATCCTGTACGCGCCGCTCGCGGGCACGGTTGCGCGGGTGAATGAAGCGGCTGTGGGCGCGGTGGGCCGGTATCTGAATGGAGAGGACCCAACGGAGGAGGAACTGCCGGCCATCCGTGCGCTGCAGGAGCGCGGCCTGTTCGATGATGCGGATCCGCCTCCTGTTTACGAGGGTCCTTTTCGGCCCACCGATGTGACGCTATTTCCATCAGACGGCTGCAACCTGGCCTGCCGGTACTGCTATGCGGCGGCGGGCAAGATTCATCATACGTTGCCCATCGAGGTGGGCCGGGCCGCCATAGAGCTCGTCTGCAGAAATGCGGTCGATCAAGAGATGGAATGCTTTGTGGTGGGGTTCCACGGCAATGGGGAGCCGTTCACGGCTTATCCGGTCGTGAAGGCGCTGTGCGAATACGCGCGGGATCTGGGCGAGCGGATGGGTGTGGCATGCAGGTTGTCCATGGCGACGAACGGCGTGTTATCGGATGAGCAGCTGGACTTTGTGCTGGCCTACTTTGACGGGGTGAACATCTCGTTTGACGGCTTGCCGGATCTGCAGGACCGCCAGCGCCCGTTTCCGGACGGGCGCGGCTCGTTTGACGCGGTGGACCGGACGCTGCTTCGGTTGAACGAGTCGGGCATGGATTTTGGCATCCGCGCGACGCTGACGGCGTCGAGCGTGGACCGTTTGCCAGAGATCGCCGCGTTTGTAGCGGCACGTTATCCGAACTGCAGTCAGTTGCATATGGAGCCTGCATGGGAGTGTGGGCGATGCCTGACTTCGGGCGAGAAGTCCGCTCCGGTGCAGGTGTTTATTGACCGCTTTCTAGAGGCGGAGCATGCGCTGCCTGCTGGCGGACTGGAGCTGGTCTACAGCGCGATGCGCTATGGAACGCTGATGAACAGCTTTTGTGCGGTGAGCGAAGGCGGATTTACGGTGACGTCGGAGGGATTGGCGACCGCGTGCTACGAGGTGGCGACGCTCGCGGATGGGCGGAGCGAGTTGTATGTATATGGCGGGTACGATCCCGATTCCGGCGCGTTTGTGTTTGATGAGCCGAAACTTGAGCGGCTGGCGCGCCGGAATGTGCGGAACATGCCGGGCTGTGCGAACTGCTTTTGCCGTTGGCATTGTGCGGGTGATTGTCCGGCGAAGGTGTTGGGCGTGGCGGAGCCGGAGCGTCATGAGGGAAGCGATCGCTGTGCGATCACCAGGGCGCTGACGCTGGACCGGATCCGGCAGGTGCTCGCGTACACCCTTGATCTATGATGCGCTGACTGCAATCTCGAGAATGAGGAGGGCTTGATAATGAGTGACCGGATACAGTCCAGCGATATCGAATCGCGGCTGCCCAAGCCGGAGGTGAAGATCATTGTTTCGGGCGAGTCGGTATACAAGCCGGGGATGCGCACGTTTTTGGCGGACGACGATGTGACGAGCGGCATCATCTTTGAGGGTTCGACGGGGCATACCCAGGATGAACCTGTGCGCGCCTCGGACAACTTCACGCCGGACCAATACGAGCGCGCGCGGTCAGACGCGCCCAGGGACAGCGATGGCCGACGCGTCACGCGGTACACGGTCTGTACGTGCAACACCGTGTTGATCGGGTCGATTCGCACGCTGTATCCGGGGGAAAACCCCACGCCGTCGCCGTCCCCTTCGCCCACGCCGAAACCCACGGCCAAGCCGAGGACCACATGCACCTGCAACAAGGTCAAGACCTGTGACTGCAACAGCTATAAGGCGCCCAAAAAGTGCACCTGCAACTCCCAAAAGAGTTCGCGCTGCAGCTGCAACAAGGTCTGTTCCTGTGTGCCTGTACACTGATCAACTGGGAGGGAGGACTCACCGTGATGAAGAGAGGATTCGCTGCGCTGCTGCTGTGTTTGCTGCTGCTCACGCCAGTCGCGCGGGCCAATGAGGTGCAGCCGTCCACGCGCATCATCGCCACTGCACAGATGGCTGCAGAGATGGCCAAGGCGCGCGAGGCGGAAATGGTCAGCGGCGGCAGCAGAGACACCGATCAGTCGGCACAGATCGCGGCGGGCAATGCGGATTTTCGGGATGCCAACTACCAGGAGGCGTGTACCCATTACAAGCTGTTTGTGGAACAGTATCCCACACAGTGGCAGGGGTACAACAACCTGGCGCTGGCGCTGCTGCACATGGACGATGCCGAAGGCGCGCTGAAAAACGCGCTCACCGGCTACTTTGTGGGCGAGACGCCCAATGCGGAACCGCTGATCAATGCCCTTGTCGCCGCGCACACGCTGGGCATGACGCCGCTCGAATTGTTCGAGATGATCAACAGCGTCGATACGTCGGGCGTACCGAAATCCCTCAGCGGGCGCTACGATGAGGCCATGGTCACCGAGTTCGTGCGCGCCATGTGCTACAATGTGGCCTATATGCAGATGGAGCGGGCGGATGTGCCGATTATGGGGGACGGCGCGGCGATCGGAACTGCATCTGACATCCTTCAGCCCGGCGCTGGACTCGATGAAATGTTGAACTACCTGAAGTCCATTGCCGACGGGCATGAGGACGCCATGATGCTGGCGGACTATCTCAGCGGGCTGATCGAAAACCGGGGCGGCGGATGAGGGTCGCGCTGATCCGGCCGCGATGCGGGGACGGTGAGTTTCAGTCTCCCTATGGTCTGGAGTGTCTGCAGGGATACCTGAGGCGGCACGGCCATGACGCGCGGGTTTTCGACCGGCGATTATCCCCTTGCACAATGGATGCGTTTACGGAGCGCATCGTGGCGTTTGACCCGGGCTGGATTGGCCTGTCGGCCATGACCGAAGCCGACATGCCCGACGCGCTGCGGTTGATTCAGCGGTTGCGCGGAAACGGGCGCAGGTTTGCGCTGGGCGGACTTTTCGTCACGTCGGACGTCAAGCGCGCCAGGGCGCTGTGTCCCGCGGAGGTCGCGTTGGTTTCCGGTGAGGGCGAGCGGGCCATGCTCCAGCTGGTGGAAGGCCGCGCTGTGGACTGGGGAACGCTCCCTGTGAACGCGTGGCCCCTGGCCTGCCGGGACGGGCTGGGCGCGTATCTTGCGCGCGGCGCGGCTGTATCGATCCGGTCGGCGCGGGGCTGTCCGGGCAGGTGTGCGTTTTGCGCCACGCCCGGGCTGCACGGGTCGCGGTTTTCGGCGCGAGACGAGTCGCTCGTGGCGGATGAAATGGCCTCGATCCTCGCGCGCTTCCCAGGCGCGCAGTTCAACTTTGTGGATGATGACTTCGGTCCCTTGACGCGGATCGAGGCGCTGTGCGCGGCGCTTCGGGCGCAGAACTGCAGCGCCGCCTTCAGCGCGGAGATGCGCGGCCCGGCGCTGTATCGAGCGTCCAAACTGCCAGACAGATTACGCGCCGTTCATGAAGGCGGATTGTGCAGGTTGTTTGTGGGACTGGAAAGCCTGAATGCGGCCACGCTTGCTACATGGGGTAAGCCCATGGATGTGGAGCGCTTGCTGCGCTCGCTGCGGGAAGTGCGAACGGCGGGCATTGCGCTGCATGTGGGTTACATCCTGTGGCATCAGGGCAGCACGATGCAGTCTGTCCTGGCCGAGGCTACTCAGCTGAGGAATGAAGGGCTTTTTTCGCCGAAACTGGCGCTTTCGCGCATGCTGTTGTTGCCGGGCAGCCAACTGCATCGAGCGAGCGGGGTGCACGGGAGCGCGATGCAGGCACTGGGACCGGGGATGGAGGCTGTATATGAGCGAGTGGCGCAGGAGATGGCGCCGCTATTCGACGTGTGGACCGCGCTGAGCGCACAGGCCCCGGTTTTAGCCGGTGAGGCATGGATGACGGGAAGCCGAACGGCATTCGACCTGTTGCAGACGCGGATCGGGCGGCTCAATGATCGGGCGTACGAGGGGTTTGTGCAGGCGACGAAACAAAGAGGAGGAGAGCATGGATGCTGATTGCCGCGCCGGTCCATGCAGCCTCCGAACTCGCGCCGCTGGTCCGCGCGGGCGCGGGAGAGATCTATTGCGGTTGCCTGACGCTCGACTGGTCGTCGGAATACGGCCACCACGACAGCGTCAACCGCCGCCAGGGCTTGGCCAATGCGCAGTCCATAGGCGAACTGCAAGCCATCGCGCGCGAGGCGAACCGGCTGGGTATTTCGTCTTTTCTGGCGCTGAATGCCCGGTATACCGCGCCTCAATACCCGCATCTGCTGGAACAGGCGCGCGCATTTTCAGAGGCGGGCGGCAGCGCGGTGCACGTTTCGGATATCGGGTTCATCGAGGAACTGACGGCCCAGGCGCTGCCGTTGAAGCTGTCCGCGTCGCTGCTGGCCGTGGCGCTGAACGCGCGAACGGTGCGGGTTTTTCGCGATTTGGGCGCATCGAGGGTGGTCTTGCCGAGGTGCTTGTCCATCGGGGAGATGGGGCGGGTCGCTCGTG
>JAVBTW010000066.1:0-3425 GCA_031555975.1 Eubacteriales bacterium | reverse complement strand
CGGATTATATGCAAAATGGAGTGCCTGCGGAAGTGGAAAAGTTGGTGCTGGCGTCCATCGACAGTGGCAACTCAGACGCCCTGAACATGAGCTTTGGCGCGAACTGCGCCCTGGTGGGACTGGGCGCGCCGGTGCGCATCTTCCTGCCGGAAGTGGCAAAGATGCTCGGCACCCACGCCGTCGTACCGGATCACTGCGAGGTCGCCAACGCGCTGGGGGCAATCGCGGGCCAGGTCAGCGCCAGCAGCACCGTGGAGATTCGGCCCATCTACTTCTCGGAAGGCATTGGCGGCTACACCGTGCACGGCGTGGACGGCAACAAACAATTCAAGACCCTCGAGGAGGCGGAACCCTACGCAGAGGCGCAGGCAAAAACCGCGGCGCTGGACGAGGCTCGACTGCGCGGCGCGCGAGGCAACATCTCCGTGCGGTGTGAGCTCGCCCAACAAGAAGGCAGCGCCTTGAACGCCACCATCTTCTTGGGTGCGTCGGCCACGGCCCATGCGGTGGGGGCGATCGGATTCTAATCCTCACTCACAGTAGACGGCAACCAGAATGTCGCGCTCAGGAGGTGCCCTCATGCCCACGCTCCATCTGACCATCGGTCTGCCCTGCAGCGGGAAAACCACGCGCGCCAAGCAGTTGGAAGCAGATCACAACGCGCTTCGCTTCACACCCGACGAATGGCATCTGCGCCTGTTCGGCGACGATGTGGGGGACCCACGACACGACGAGCGTCACACCGCCGTCGAAGGCATCATGTGGGATGTCGCCTCAAGCGCACTGCTGCGCGGCGTCAACGTCGTGATCGATTTCGGCCTGTGGAGCCTCGAGGAACGCGACGAATTTCGCGCCCGCGCCAAATCCCTCGGCTGCGACTGCGTGCTGCATGTCTGTGACGTACCTGAGGACGAGCTCTACCGCCGCCTCCGCGAGCGAAACGCAGCCGAGCTCCCCGGCGTGTTCGTCATCCCCGACGAAGAGATGACCAAGTACATCAAAGTCTATCAAGCGCCCATGGAAGACGAACCGCTCTGTGTATTTGCGTCAGGGGGCTTTTTAGGTAAGCGCTGATCAATTCGGTTACTGGCTGGCGAACTGAATTTGCGTCCACGAGTGCTTACAGAAACCGTAGGCGCATCAGCGCTACGTCGAGTGTTTTGCAGGCGCACATGGGTGGAAAGGCAGCCGTCAGACGGTGATCGAATTGTACAGTGCTTACCTAGCGATTGAAACGGATCTCCACGTAATCACAAATCGGTTTGTACCCGATCTTCTGATAGATGCTGTTGCTGGTCGGGTTCGCCAGGTCCGTGAACAGCACACAATAAGCGTTACCCCAACTGAGGATCAGTCGGCTGAGCATCGCCACGCAGGCGGTCGCATAACCACGCCCGCGAAAATATGGCGGCGTGTACACCGGACCCACTGAGCGCCCGTGCGGCATCTGGCGCGACGTGCCCGCAAGACAAACGGGCTGCCCAGCCACTTCCAGCAGATAATATCTGTGTCCGGCAACCGCTGCCCGCGCAGACTCCACGTCCAACTCACCACGCTCATGAAAGCACGTTCCCCGGAAGTCCTGCATCCAATACGGCAGAAAATGCAGGTCCCGCGCCTCCGCCAGTCGAAGCTCGCCCACGATCGGCACGTCCGCAACCGCGTCCAACCGGTATACCCGCTCGTCCGTATCAACGCAGTACTCACGCCCAGTTCGCTTTGCATACGCTTTTGTAAACACCAGTGCCAACTCACGCCGCCCAATTGTACCCGGGACGTCAGTCCGCATGCGCACCAGATACTCAATCAACACACCAATCGCCTCGCTGGGTGGTTGCTCGTCCATGGTGGTGAGGATCAAATTGTGGGGTGGTGTCATCAGTGCAACCAATCGAGTCACGCCATCCGAATCCACCGCCCGCGCCATAAACCAATCCTCGTGGGGCTGACCGGCCAATCCGCGGTTCAAAATTCCGATGGGTAGGTTGTTCTCCACCTCATTTTGCACCAGCAGATCCATCACATCGCAGCAGAATGCTGCCAACTCGATATATCTTTCTATTCTCATATAGCTCCGCCCCCATGTGCTGATAAAGAGGATAAAAGTATCTCACCTCAGAGGTGTCCGGTCCGTCGATGGTGGTCCTGCTCGCATCCCCATTCCATGAAAAGCCCCACCTTTCAAAAAAACGTCCTCGCCCACGCGTTCAATTCTAAATGAACATCGATCAAGACACCGATTCTCCTCGCACGAGATCTTTTCTTACATTATCAGATGCGAAGGTTGCTGTCAACCTGATTCCCTGATGCATGCAGCCGTGAAGCGCGCTCTCGTTGACAACCTCAACCTCCTTTGTTATACTGGGCGCAAGGAGGTCTTGCCAATGTCCATTGTGAGCAACGACTCAACGCACGTAAACGAACTCTATGTTTCTAAGGACACGCTTTCCATCCGCGTGCATCTGCATCACAAGTACAGCACCAACCCCTACGGTTGGGCGAACTGGGTGTTTGATCAATATGAGCTTTTTCCCGGCATGCGCGTGTTGGAACTGGGCTGCGGGACAGGCGCAGTCTGGGCAGATCATTTGACCGTGTTGCCGCAGGACATATCCATCCTGCTCACGGATTTCTCGTCCCTGATGCTGGACAAAGCCCGCGCTGCGATGAAAAGCGACAAGCGATTCGATTTTGCGCAAGTGGACATCCAGGCAATCCCCTATGGAGTGGATTCGTTCGATGCTGTGATTGCAAATCACATGCTGTATCACGTCCCAAATATCGAAAAGGGCCTATGCGAAGCCGCTCGCGTATTAAAGCCCGGCGGCGTATTCCATGCTACCACCATTGGCGACCGCACACAGCGCGAACTGAGGGATTTATACGCGCCGTTCCGGGGCCGCGTATCGTTTACTGATGCCAAGTCCTCACCGTTTACGCTTGAGAATGGCGAATCGCAGCTGCGGCGTCACTTCGCAGACGTAGTGCGGCGCGAATACATCGATTCGCTGCGCGTCACAGATCCGGATGACCTGCTGGACTATATCCAGTCGCTGCAGACCCTGCCGCCGGAAGTCAAGCATGACTTTGACGTTCATATCCGCGCAGCGTTTGAGCCGAATGGGGTACTGAACATCACCAAGGAACAGGGGATGTTTGTGTGTCGGCAATAGTCAGCTGATAGAAACGATATACTGGATATCGACCTTACTCCCGTTGTCATCAAAATGCTCCCGGCTCCTCATCCAAAATGTTCGAACCCCTGCATTTTCATGCAGGGGTTCATGGAATCCGGCGGCTACATCGTCTTCCGGGCCGTTGCCAGCCAAGTACCATCAGCGTATGGAGGCTTAACTTCTGTGTTCGGGATGGGAACAGGTGTGTCCCTCCAGCCATCGCCACCGGAAAGTATTCAGTTGTGTGGG
>JAVBTW010000293.1:0-3175 GCA_031555975.1 Eubacteriales bacterium | reverse complement strand
CGAAACCTCCAGCCGCTCGTTCAGTCTGACGGCGCGTGATTCGGCCTCTGCATCACTCGGCGTGATATAAAGAAGCGCGGTCAACAGGACCAACAGCGCGATTGCTCGCGCTGCAGTGCCCATTTGCCGCTTTGTCATGCTCGCCTCATCTCTCCAGCCTTTGCCGGTAATAGCAGATGATGCTATTGTACCGAATTTCTGTAAAGTACACAAGTAGGATCACTGGAAATCACTAGAAATTGGTCGGTTTTGCACATTGCAAAGGACCCACCCCAGGCAGCGGACACTCATCATGGTCAGTGTTCACTGGCAGGAGCAGGTCCTTCGCCGTTGCTCAGTGCGCTGCCGGGGCGAAGCGCGTCCGTGCGCGCAACCCTATTCTGCCCGCACCAAATACTCAATGCTGCAATATCCATGCAGTTCCGCGGTCTTGATCTCGGCCCAGCCGCCGTCGAGCACCTGCATCACGATCACCTTTTGCCCGTTAAACAACACGTCGATGACCTTTGCGCCCGTGGATGGCTGCTCGCGCACATTCAATGTGCTGGTCTTGGTCGCCAATTGGGTCTGGGCAACATACTCGCCCTCTGTCAACGCCGGCAGCGGCGCGGGCGTGGGCTTGGGCGTGGGCTTGGCACGGGCGTAGCCCACCGAAGCCGGCAGCGCCTCGATAGCTTGAATTTCAAGCGTCTTGAAGCCCATCTGAGAGAATGTCAGCCCCGGATAGTAGAACGCAAGAATTTGGGTCCAAGTCCACTTCTCGGCAGTCGCCATGTACTGCGCGCCGCGCTGGCTCATGCCGACGCCGTGGCCAAACCGGCGAGCTTCAATGTGGAATGCCACGGGATTTGTGTCACCCTCCACGCGCTCCTGCTTGACCGACACCACTTCACAGTCCGCGCTGTTGATCTTCAGCCCAAAGTTCGGCTTCAAATCCCCGTAAAAATCCAGTGGCACCACGACCAAGTTGCTGTCGGGCGGGGCTACCTCTTCACCGTACTCGTTCGTCGTGCTCGCCACGATCTCCACCGTCAGGTTCAGTGTGCGGTACATCCTCGTGCCCGGCATCTTGGGATCCGAAAGCTCGATTTTGCGCACATACAGCGCATCGACCAGCCCGTCAAACCGATCCGTCACACCTTGGCGAATGCGCTTGGCCAAGCCAGAATCCATCTCTTCGACGTTCGTGTTCACGGTCAGGCGCTTCACGACGCTGTTTTTGTTGGCATAATCATAGGGGTCCTCGCGCTGATCCAGATAGCCGTAGTCGCCGTCATAGCTCCAGATCTGGATCGGCGTCGCGGTCTCGCCGCCATTGCTGGCGCCAAAGTAGGTGGTGGCGTACTGGTCGTTGTAACGGCCCGCCACATAGCGCGTGGCGTCCACTGCCTTGATGGCGTTTTCGTAATCCGCGTTGAAGCCTCGGAAAACCTGGTCCGCGGTTGTATCCACCACGTCATAAGCACGGGCGGTGTTCGCCTGTCTCCTGGCCAGCGCATAGGTTCGGGCCGCCACGGACTGGGCCTTCAACGCCTCAGCAGGCCAACTGTCCGACATCTCGAAGGGCACTACGCCGTACAGATAATCATCGATGTCCATGTAGACAATGGGCACAATGACGCCGTTTTCATTGGTCAACAGCAAGTCGCCCAGGTAGCTGGTATCGTACTTGTTCTCGTGAACGTACACGCCCGCGGCCTTCTCGTGGCGCACAAACCGGACCTTCGCGCCCATGTCGATGGTCAGGCCCCCCACCGTAAGCAACAGCGACGCGCCGTCCACAGCGACGCTGGCCTCCGTCCCCTTCGCGAGCCGGAAACCTTTGTCGCCATCCACTGAGTACTGGCCGTCAAACGACAGGCCCAGCGCCACAGGCTCATTCAAGGATGAGAGTTTGATGCGCAACAGACTGGTTTCCTCCGTGGCCAGCTTCTGGGGCAGTTGCGCATCCGGCGCGGCGGAGGGCTTTGCGGTGAGCTCAGGCGCGGCGACCTGTTCGCTCCCGCTCAGCGCGGCTGCGTCCTCCGGCGACATGGTGGGCGGCGGCGCCGCCTCGCCCTCCCATGGCATTTCGGCCGAGGTCTCAACATCGCCCAGCACGGACTCATTGGCCTCCGAGCCGCCGCCAAAGCCAAACAGCCAAGCGGCTTGAGCCGCGGTCACACATGAAAATGTCAGCACGATGGTCAGCGCAAGCGCAAGCATCCGGCGGATGATGGGATTGTTCATATGGATACCTCCGGGTGATTTTGTCTTTTGTGCCAAGGTTCGTCAGTTTTGACGGATTTTTCCGGAAAACCGTTCCAAAATGGCACAAAATGGATTCGTGCCATAAGGTTTGACCCAATGAAGGGGGTTTATACCAGCAGAAAACTTGAATGCACTCAAGATTGGATTTGGTCCCAGTCCTTCAGGTGTCTCCTGAAAGAAGCGTAGGACCTCCCCCGACCACTGGCAACGTGACCCTGATGGAAACGTCGCCAGCGAGCGGGAGAGGTCCTTCGCTTCGCTCAGGATGACGTGGACGCATCGACAGTTGCGATTGCCTATGCACCCGCCAATTTCATGATCGCATGCGCCATGATCTTGATCGACTGCATGAATTTGTCCACATACACGAACTCGTCCGGCATGTGCGCGGTCTCAATGTCGCCGGGAAAATTTGGCCCGAACGCGACCGTATTGGGCATTGTCTTTGAATAGGTGCCGCCGCCGATGGCGATGGCATACGCTGGCAGGCCCGTTTGCTCGTGATAAGCAGCCAACAAGCCCTGCACAACCTCGCTCTCCACCGGCACATGCAGGGGCTTCGTGCCACCCCGACGCAGCAGTGCGATCTTGTGCTTGGACAGCGCCATACACGCCTGGCCGCACATCTGCTGCTCATCCGCGCACAGCGGATAGCGGATGTCCAATTGGGCCTCAACGGCCTGTCCGTCGTAGCGCAGGATGCCCAGATTGCACGTCAGCGGTCCTGAAAGCTCGTCCATGACAGCGATCCCCAAGCTTTTGCCGTCGCCCTCCATGCCGATCACATTGGCCAATGCCTGCACGGGTTGCCCAGCGCCCAGCTCGGCAAGCGCGATCAGCAGCATGCCGGCTGCGTTCACGCCCAAATGGGGCATGGACGCATGAGCGCTGACGCCCGTGGCCGTGATCAACACGCGGCTGCCCT
>JAVBTW010000015.1:0-9604 GCA_031555975.1 Eubacteriales bacterium | reverse complement strand
CGGGCATAGCCGCCATAGGTATCGACGATGATTTTGCGGCCCGTCAATCCGCTGTCGCCCTGTGGCCCTCCGATGACGAACCGCCCTGTGGGGTTGACATAGAACTTGGTTTTGCCGTCGATCAGTGCTGCGGGGATTTCGCGCTTGATTACGTGTTCGATCATGTCGCGCTCAATGACGTCGTGCTCCACCTCAGGCGAGTGCTGGGTAGAAACGACCACGGCCTCCACGCGCACGGGGGTGTTGCCCTCGTATTCCACGCTAACCTGGGCTTTGCCATCCGGGCGGAGGTAGGAGAGTGTGCCATTCTTTCGCACGGCCGCGAGGCGCTTGCACAGCCGGTGAGCCAGCGCGATGGGCATCGGCATGTACTCGTCGGTCTGGTCGCAGGCAAAGCCGAACATCATGCCTTGATCACCCGCGCCGATGTCGTATTTGTGGTCCGCACGGCCCTCGAGCGCGTCGTTCACGCCCATGGCGATGTCGGGCGACTGCTCGTCAACGCTGACCATCACGGCGCAGGAGTTGCCGTCAAAGCCATACTTCGCGCGGTCATAGCCGATCTCGACGATCTTCGCGCGTGCGATGTCGGCGATGGAGATGTAGGAGTCCGTGGTGATCTCGCCCATCACCAGCAACAGGCCGGTGGTTGTGGCGCACTCGCAGGCCACGCGGGCATGGGGGTCTTTTGTCAGGATGGCGTCCAGCACGGCATCGGAGATCTGATCGCAGATTTTGTCTGGATGGCCTTCTGTGACGGATTCGGAGGTGAACAGGTGTTTCATGAATAACGACCCTTTCGACTGTACTGGCAAATAAACAAGCCCATCTTCAATACTGAAGATGGACCGCATGGCATGATTCGTGTACCGTGCGCCTCATCTTCCGGCGTTGCCGCCGCGGGATTTGGCACCGACTCGTCCCGCTTGCGCGGGGGCGCCGGTTGCCGGGTGTCATCGGGCCCGTCCCTCAACCACTCTTGATAAGGCTTATTCAATTGCTGATTACCATTATAGGGCGATTGTCCCACACTGTCAAGCAAACAGCGTGTCAAATGGGTGTCATCAATGACGGATATGTGTAAATTGTGAGAAAAGACGGCGATTTGCTTGATTGAGCGTGGACAGGCACGTATAATGTAAAGTAAGATTGGCGCAGTGCCGCCGGTCGATCTTTCATTTAGACGGAGGACACTACCGATGAAGAAATGGACCGCACTGCTCGTCGCGATGCTGATGGTATTGGCGATGATGCTGCCCGCATTGGCCAGCGAAACCGACCTCGCCGCCACCGCGCCTGACGATGAGGAGTTTGTCGTGGACGAGAGCGCCGGCGCCGAGGACATGTTCGCTGAGGAGGGCGAGGCGGCCGAGGCCAACGATCAGGCAGACGTCGAAACCGTTGAGGCCGAGGACGACTCCGAATGGCTGTACGCCGACGATGAAGACGCCGAGTCTGTCTACGACGAGGAGTATGGCGATGAGGAAGGCTACGACGACGCGTTGGCAGCCGCTGACGATGGCGCGCCCATCACCCAGGTCAACGAAGACGACCAGGAAGATCTGTTGGCCGCCATGGAGGTCTACAGCTGGTTCGCGCTGATGCCGCTGGACTATGACGAGGGTTTTCCAAACGCGGATGAGACCAAGTGGCGCGTATTGGACGAGCGGTTCAACACACCCGAACTGATGAAGGACATGCTGTCATTCTATTTTGCCGACGAAATCGTCGATGAACTGTGGAACTCATCCACCAATCCCTATGAGACCATCGACGGCTATCTCTACACGGATGGCGAGGGTCGCGAGATGGACGACAATCTGGGCGAAACGTTCATTGATGTGACCAACAAGACCGACGACACCATCAACCTCACGGCGACGGTACAGTATGTGGAGCCCACCGAGGACGGCAAGACCGAGGAGAGCTTTGACTACGTGCGCAAACTGATTGACGGAGAATGGAAGTATACAGAGTTCCCGTTCTTCTGGTAAGCGAAGAGGGTGTCCATTGACATCCCGAGCCATCGCGGTGTGATCCTGTGACATGCGAACGACCTCCCTGCCCACAGGCGACGTCCCGAAAGTGGGTGGCGTCTCCCGTGGGGGGAGGTCCTTTGCATTGTGCAGGCGCTCATGTCTCAAATGCAATTATATGGAGGTGTATTCCAAATGAATCCCGTTCAGTCCGCCATCATGGCGCGCCGCTCCATTCGCGATTACGAGGCGACCCAACTCACCGACGAGCAGCTTGCGCTGCTGCTGGAGGCGGGTCTGGCCGCGCCCAGTGCCATCAATTCACAGCCTTGGCACTTTACCGTCGTTCAGGATCAGCGGTTGCTGGACCGCATACACGAGGCAGCCAAATGCCAGATCCTGTCCGATCCCAAGAGCGCCAGCCCTCGCTGGAACGATGAGTCATTCCACATTTTCTACCACGCGCCCACGGTCATCTTTTTGTCCGCGAATGCGATACATCCGCTGCACTATGGCGAGATTGACTGTGGTATCGCGGTGCAGAACATCGCGCTGGCCGCTCAAGGCATGGGCTTGGGCAGCGTGATCCTGGGGATGCCCCGCGCGGCGTTTGAGGGCCAGGAGGGCGACGACATCCGCAAAGAGTGCGGCATGCCTGAGGAGTACGACTTCAAGATTGCCATCGCGGTCGGCACGGCGAAGAGCAGCAAGGACGCGCACCCGATTGGTGAGGGAAAGATCAACTATATTCGGTAAATCTATCGCGACTGCATCGCAGGGTTGTTTGCAGACCCGCGCGCTTGATGACTGTTCGGGTGCGAATCGGCTTTCACTGAGTGCTGTGCATTCCGCACAGATGTAAGTCTGCCTTGTCATTTTGCAGTCATCTTCCCGACGACAATCGAACCCAGCCACGCTGCCAGGCCGCCGGCCACGAGTTTGCCGACGATCATGGCGAAGATATAGTCCGGCGCGTTGGCTGACGTATACCCAAGAATGTCGCCCAGCGCAAAGCCCGCGCCGATGGAGAACGCCACGGCCATGACCTTGCCGCGCGGGTCCATATCTTTGACCATGGGGTACATGGGGATGCTGGACGCCAGGGAGGCCAGCATCCCCGCGATGGAGACCTCGTTCACGCCGATGACGGAGCCCAGCTTCGACAGCGGCCTTTTTAGTACCGTGGTCAGAAAGTGAATGAACGGATACGCGCCGGCAAGCGTGATGGCGATCAGGCCCACGATGGCAAACTGGTCCGCGATGGGCGCCATACCGGGTATCACGATCCTGCCGGACAGCGCTTCAATGATGGCGCACACCAGTGTGATGCCGATCAGCCAGGTTATGATCTTGGAGAACCAACTGAACAGCTTGATGACGATGCCGGGGATCAACCACAGTCCAGCCGCCAGCGCAGCGGCCAGCAGCGCGGCTGGGATCAGGTTTTTCAGCACCATGGACAGGTTCATGCCGGCAACCAGCCCGCCCACGAGGCAGCCAACCGGCACAGTGATGATGCCTGCCATGATGCCGCGCGACAGATACGGCTGATCCTCTGTCTCGATGACGGTGGCGGTGTAGGGGATCACAAAGATCACGGCCACGCCCATCATGGAACCCAGCAGGATGCCGGAGAGCACTTGGACCTGGGGATCCTGCGTCATTGCACCCGCCAGGGCGTAGCCGCCCATGTCGCTCGCCAGGATGGAACCGGCCAACATGGCCGGATCGGCGCCTGCCAGCCGAAAAACAGGCGTAAACACCGGCGTGAGCACATTGCCCAGCACAGGCGCGAAGCACATGATGCCTACGATGGACAGTGCCAGCGGCCCCATGGCATTGTAAGCATCGTCAAACTTTTCGCCATAACCGAACCGGTTGTTCAGAAACAGTTTGTCGAATGCGGAGAAGAGCATGAACGCCAACATGATGTAGATGATGATTTCGTTGATGGACATGGGGCGACCTCGTTTCATTTGTATTTCATAGCGGCCCATTTCGCCGCGTCGTCCTGGGCAACGCGAAGGACCTCCCCCGCGCGATACCCGACGAGCTGCGTTGCCTCGCGGCGGGGAGAGATCCTTTGATGCGCCTCGGGACGATCCGTTTGACGTGTACGGGTCCCCGCATGGTGTTAATCCCTGGGGATCACCTTTTCTACCGGCAGCCACGTTTTCAGTACGCGCCGCAGCTCCGGCAGTTCCAGTGGCTTGGGCAGGAAGTCGTTCATGCCGCTCTGCAGGAACATGTCCTTGACGCCGGAGATCGCGTTGGCGGTCAGCGCCACGATGGGCACCTGTTGCGTCCAGGTCATGGGCAAGGCGCGAATCAGCTGCGTGGCTTCCACACCGTCCATTTCAGGCATCATGTGGTCCATGAAAATCAGGTCGAATTTGCGCTCATCAACGCATTTCAGCGCCTCGAAACCGCTCCGGGCCAGTGCGACATCACACTGATAATCCTGCAGAATCGTCTCCGCGATGATCAGGTTGATGTCGTTGTCGTCCACCACCAGCACCGACACATTTTCCACCACGAAATCCTGTTCGTCGGGATTTCTGTCGGCTTCCTCGTCGCGGCGGTGTTCGCACTCATCTAGGATATCGCACAACTGGACGCTGGTGACCGGGGTGGTGACGATGTGGCTGTTCTCAGGCAGGTTGTCCAGCCGAACGCCGCTTCTTGCCAGAATGACCGGCGCTGCATTCTTGTCTTCTGCCCAGGGCAATAGGTGGCACAGATCGCAGTCCACGATGACATGGGTCAGTCCTTGGATCGTATCGCCAGGCACCACCGGCGTGGCCTCGCAGCCCAAATGCCGCAGTTTGCCTAGGATAACCGACTGCTTGGTCTGATTCACGGTGCACACGCCTACGCGCAATTTGTTCGCGCTGTCCAGGGAAGCCATGGGCTTATTGCTGGCAACCAGTTGGTCAACGCTGGCGAAAAACTCGGATCCCTCGCCGTAGGTGCTCTCTACGGAGACTTCGCCGTTCATCAGCTCCGCCAGCTTGCGGGTGATCGCCAAACCCAGGCCGGTGCCTTCCACGGTACGGTTTTTCTTGGTGTCCAGCTGTTGGAAGTTCGCGAACAGCATGGGCAGATCCTCTTTTTTGATGCCGATGCCGGTGTCCTGCACGATCATTTTCAGCGTCAGGCGCTCGCTGCCATCGGCTGTGGGATGGCGTTCGCCGGTGATGGTGAGCTTGATGTGGCCTTCGTGGGTGAATTTGACCGCGTTGGTCAGCAGGTTGATGGCGATCTGCTTTACCTTCGTCACATCGCCGATCACCTCACAGGGGAGGGTTGGGTCGTCATCGACGATGAAATTGATGGGTTTATCGCCGATGCGGATGTTGATCATGGCCGTGATGTCATTGACAAAACTGGCCAGATAGTATTTTGAGACGTTCAGATCCATGGCGCCGGCCTCGATCTTGGAGAAATCGAGGATATCATTGATGATGGACAACAGCGAGTTGGACGCTGATTTGATGTTTGCCAAATAGCCCATGACGGTATCGGACGGCTTTTCGCGCATGGCGAGTTCCGTCATGCCCAGCACGGCGTTCATGGGGGTGCGGATCTCGTGGCTCATATTGGCCAGGAACTCAGATTTGGCTTTGTTGGCGAGATCCGCGGCTTCAAGCCGGCGCTGCTCGGTGATGTCGGTGTAAAAGCCTTCAAGCAGGCGCGGCGTGCCGTCGGGATTGCGCTCCACCACGCGGCTGCGCTCCCACACCCACTTCACGGACCCGTCGCGCATCACCATGCGGAAGGAGGTATCCAGCGGCAGGCCGATGACCAGTGTTTCGTCGTTCTGTTTTGCCAGCGGCTCCACGTCATCAGGGTGCACCATGTCAAAAAAGCGCGTGGCGTTGTTGCCCAACAGTTCCTCCGTCTTCCAACCGGTGAGCTGATAACAGCCTTCGGAGACGAAGGTGAACGTGAAGTTCGGCGGGTCGTTAAGGCACTGATAAACCATGCCCGGCAGGTTCGACATCAGCGCCTCGGTGCGCCGGTTGGTCATGTCCAACGCCTCAAGGGTTTTTTTGCGCTCGGTGGCTTCGATGGCCAGCGCAGTCATGTCGGCCAGTGAGGAGGCGAAGTTTTGTTCGTCAACGCTCCACTCCCGGTTGGCAAAGTTCTGCTCGATGCAAACCACGCCCACCAGTTGGCCGCCGATGCGCACCGGCGCGTCCAGCAGGGAGCGCACAGTTTCGTCATAGTCGTCCAACAAACCCGTCAGAACGCTGTTCGTGGCGGAATCGTTGATGACCAACAGGCGCTCTGTCTTCAGCGCGGGCACATAATAGGGCCGTGTTTCAAGACCGAAGTCCTCTTGCACCTCGGTCGCGCCCGTCTCGCTTGTGAAGGCAACGATAGACTGCAGCCGGTTTCCCGGCTCATCCAGTGTCCACACGCCTATCTTGGAAGTGTCCAGTGCAAGGCAACCCTCCCGCGCAATGATGGTCACGGCCTCGTGCAGGTTGCCGGCCATCAGGTCGGGGTTGCGTGTAATTTTGGCCAGTGCGTTTGACAGGCTCTCCGCGGATGGCGTAACAAAGAATTGCTGACCGGCATCCTGGCTGGGTGCGTGATTCACAGTGCACACCGCTTTCTCATTTAGTACTGCGCTCGATGACATCGGATTCGTTCAGCCCGTAGATCACCACATATACGGTATTATAACGCATATACAGGAGGATGAGAGTTACTTGCAGGATCCGCGTGACAGGTTTAAACAAAAAATAACATGAGTCACAACGCGACGCGTGACAGAAGGGAGCGACCGAAGAGCGCAAACGGAGGAGCTCGCATATCACGGGCCGTGCTGCGCATACGCTGAACCAGGCGGAGGGGGGCGAGCCTTGCATGCAGAGTCCCTGGGAGCTGGTGCTGAGCTTTGGTCTGGGTTTGGTGATGCTGTATCTGATCGGATGGCTGCTGCTGACACCGATGAAGTTTTTGTGGCGTTTGCTGGCGGGCAGCCTGCTGGGCGGGCTGTGTCTGCTGCTGTTGGACCGCTTCGGGGCGCTGGTGGGGCTGAGCGTACCCGTGAATCCACTGACATGTGTGATTGTGGGGCTGCTGGGTGTGCCCGGAGCGGCGCTGGTGGTGGCGCTGACGATGATATTATAGAGGGACAGAAAAAGAAGATCCTTCGGCTGTGGCCTCAGGATGACCATGTGGGGGAGGTTCATTTCCTCCAATCGTGGTCAACCTGAGGTCGCGTCGAAGGATCATCCCGTAACTGACAGTTCGTTATTTCGCTATCAGGCTCTCGCCCGTCATCTCTTCTGGCTTTTGCAGACCCATCATGGTGAGCAAGGTGGGCGCCAGATCGCACAGCCTTCCACCCTTGCGCAGCGCATGCTTGGGGTGATTTGGGTCGATGAGGATCATGGGCACGGGGTTGGTGGTGTGCGCCGTGAAGGGCTCGCCCGTCTCGGGATCCACCATCTGGTCGGCGTTTCCGTGGTCGGCTGTCACGATGCAGTTGCCACCCATGCTGAGCACCGCGTCTACCACTTGCTTCACGCACTCATCCACGGTCGCGACCGCTTTGACCGCCGCTTCCATCACGCCCGTGTGGCCCACCATGTCGCAATTGGCGAAGTTCAAGATCATCAGTCCATATTCGCCGGACTTGATGCGCTTGACGGCTTCTTCGGTGACGAGATAGGCGCTCATCTCCGGCTGCAGATCGTAGGTGGCGACCTTGGGGGAAGGGATCAGCGCGCGCTCCTCGCCCGGGTTGGGCGCTTCCACGCCGCCGTTGAAGAAGAACGTCACATGCGCATATTTTTCCGTCTCGGCGATGCGCAGCTGTTTGATGCCCTTCTGGCCAATGTATTCGCCCAGCGTACTGGCCAGCGTCTGGGGATGAAACGCGACAGACAGGTTGGTGAACGTGGCGTCATATTGGGTCATTGAGACGAATTGCACCTGTTTGTAGCCGCCTTGGCGCTCAAAGTCGGCGAAATCGGGCTCGATCAGCGCGCGGGTCAGCTCGCGGGTGCGGTCGGGGCGGAAGTTGAAAAAGATCACGCTGTCGCCCGCCTCAATGGTGGCGGTTGGCTTGCCGTCCTTGAGTACGACCGTGGGCGCGACAAACTCGTCCGTCTCGCCCTTGTCGTAGGACTGCTGCATGGCCTCCTCGGCGGAACTGGCCGTGACGCCGATGCCCATCAGCGCCTCATAACCCTTCTGTACACGGTCCCAGCGCGTGTCGCGGGCCATGGACCAGTAGCGGCCGGCTACCGTGGCAATCGCGCCGGAGCCGAGTTTCTTCATCTCGTTTTCCAGTTGGATGATGTAGTCCTTGCCCGACGACGGCGGCACATCGCGGCCATCCATGAAGCAGTGGACAAAGGTGCGGTCCTGAAGCCCATTGCGCTTGGCCAGGTCCAGCAGCGCATAGACATGCTCCAAGTGGCTGTGAACGCCGCCGTCAGAGCACAGGCCCATCAGGTGCAACTTGCCGCCATTGGAGTTGGCGCATCCGATGGCCGACAGGATGGCCGGATTCTCAAAGAAGTCGCCGTCGGCGATAGACTTGCTGATGCGGGTGAATTCCTGATACACGATGCGGCCCGCGCCGATGTTCAGGTGGCCCACTTCGCTGTTGCCCATCTGGCCGGTGGGCAGTCCCACATCCATGCCGCTCGCGCCGATGGTGGTCCAGCTGTATTGCTCTTCAAGCGCCTTCAGGTTGGGTGTGCCCTCCTTGAAGATCGCGTTGCCGTCGTGGTTCGGATTGATGCCGAACCCGTCCATGATGATGAGTGCGGTGATGCTCATTAGAAGTTCACCACCTGGGCGAAGTCGGCAGCCTTCAGCGCCGCGCCGCCGATCAGGCCGCCGTCGATCTCCGGCTGCGCCATCAGGCCCTTGACATTGCTGCCCTTCATGGAGCCGCCGTACTGGATGCGGGTCTTGTCGGCGGTCTCCTTGCCGTAGACGGCGGCGATGGCCTGGCGGATGACGCCGATGGTCTCATTGGCCTGTTCGTCTGTGGCGGTCAGGCCGGTGCCGATGGCCCACACGGGCTCATAGGCGATGACGACACACGCGACCTGCTCGGCTGTCAGGCCCTGCAGCGCCATCTGGGTTTGGCAGGTGACCAGCGCGTCCGTATAGCCGGTCTCCCGCTCGTCCTTCATCTCACCCACACACACGATGGGGGTCAGACCGGCGGCCACGGCGGCCAGTGTGCGCTTGTTGACGGTCTTGTCGGTTTCACCGAAATACTGGCGGCGCTCACTGTGGCCGATGATGGCGTATTCCACGCCCGCGGCCTTGAGCATCGAGGCGGAAATCTCGCCGGTGTACGCGCCAGACTCGGCGAAGTGCACGTTCTCCGCGCCCAGCTTGATGTTGGTGTCCTTCAGAACCGCCTTCACCGCCGGGATGCAGATCGCGGGCGGGCAGACGACGACTTCGCACTTGGCGTTCTTCACCAGCGGGATCAGCTCCGTCACCAGGGCGGCCGCCTCTTCCGGGGTTTTGTTCATCTTCCAGTTGCCAGCGATGATGGGCTTTCTCATGGGAAACTCCTCCTCAAATATGGTCATATTTTGATCTGTGTAGCAAAGGCGGCGAGGGCGAACCCCCGCCGCGCAATT
>JAVBTW010000080.1:0-5024 GCA_031555975.1 Eubacteriales bacterium | reverse complement strand
GCCACCAAGATCAAAATCACCTCGACCAGCATGCCGCGCATATGGCCGGGAACGATGGTGGAAAAGACCTGCGCGCTGATGATCGGCGGCAGCACCTGGATCAGCGAGGCGAGCATCGTAAACAGCGCGATGACCGCCAGCTCCCAGGTGACATGGCTGCCCAGCAGGAACTTGACCAAGGAAAAGCCCGAGAGCTTGCCTTCGGGCAGTGTGCGATAGACCGCGTGGGCCGCTGCTTCCATCTGTGCAGCCAACTGTCCGGTCAGCTTGGTGGAGATGCCGGTGCGCGTGTTGTGAATGCTGTAGCCGTTCAGGCCGCGCGGCAACAGCGCGACGGGTGCGCCGTCCTTCATCGTGCCGATCATGGGCACGCTGTTGCGCCGCCACCACTTGCCGGTCAGCGTCACGTCCCGATAGCGGATCCGGCTCAGATGCAGTATCTGCTCCACCGGCCCCAGCGACTTGTCCGCCACATCGCTGGTCGGCGCTTTGATGGCCACGCCCATGTACCTGCCCACCACTTCACAGGCGGCCAGCAGCTCGTCCTGGCCGTCATAGTCATGGCTGTCAAACATGGCCAGCTTTTTGTTGACATCGGTCAGCTTCTCCACGGCCGTGCGCAGCCGGGCCTCGCTGTGGGCACGGCGCTTGCCCAGGGTCTTTGACTCGCGGTCGATCCTTTCCTGCAGCGCGCGGACGTGCGCTTCGAAGTCGGGCTGTCCGTAGGCGCCATCCTGTGCAGCCTCCAGCTTTTGCAGCTTCGCGCCGCGCGCGGGCCGGGCGACGCAGGCCCAGTTTCCGTCGCCCTGTGGAACCGGCTCGATGCGCGCAAAACACTGGCCTTCGCTCAGCGTCTTTACGGGGTGCAGCCTGCGCCTGTCGTCCGGCAGGGACAGGTCGCAGGCGTACAGGTTCACCTGTCCCGCTTTGACGCGCAGGGCGTGACTGATGCCGGACAGCTGTATGATGTGGTTCATGTCGGCATCCACCCTTCCGCCTGGTACAACGAGGCATAATACTCACTCTTTTTCAGCAACTGCTCGTGGGTGCCCACGGCTTGAATCTGGCCGTCCATGAGGATGATGATCTGGTCATAGTCGCGCACACTGGCCACCACATGGGTCACCGCCAGCACCGCGCAGCCGCGCCGGATCAGCGCCTGCTGGATGCTGTCTGCCGTGCCAGGGTCCAGCGAACTGGTCACTTCATCCAGCAGCACCAAAGAAGGGCTGCCCAGCAGCGCGCGGGCGATCTCCAGCCGCTGCTTTTGGCCGCCCGAAAGGTTGCGCCCGTTTTCGGCCAGCATGTACTGGTACGCGCCTTCCAGGCTCGCCACGTACTCGTGCAGCTGGGCATCGGTTGACGCCTTGAAGATGTCCGCCTCCGAGGCGCTGTCGTCCCACAGGGCGATGTTGTCGCGCATCGTCGCGGTGAAGATGCTGATGCTTTGGTTCGCGCTGCCCACAGACGCCTGAAGCGCTGTGGGATCGATGGAGCCCACCGCCTCGCCGTCGAGCAGCACTTCGCCCGCGTCCGGCGCATACAGGCCCTGGATCAGCTTGATCAGCGTGGACTTGCCCGCGCCGGAGGGACCGAGTATGGCCACGCGCTGGCCGGGCCTGACCTCCAGGGAGATGTCCTTCAGCACCGGCTTTTCCGGGACATAGCCAAACGTCACGTTCGAAAGCCGCACATGGCCCGAAAGCTTGTGGCCGCGCAGCGCCGTGCGCGCCTGCACGAACGCGGCGTCGTCGTCTTTTTTCAGCTGGGTGTCATAGTTTGCGAGCGTGCCCTCATAGCCCTTGACCTGCTTGCGCAGCCCGATCAGCGCGCCCATCGGCCCAAAGAACGCGGCCGCATACGCCTGGAACGCAAGGTATGTGCCGACCGTGAAGCGCTGGTCCATGATCCGCAGCGCAGCCACCAGCAGCAGCAGGTTCATAAACAACATCTGAGGCAGGCTGTTGAGCGGCGCGGCAGCGGCCCCGTAATCGGCGGACCGGCGCGCGTGGACCGCTGCCACCTTGACGCCCATCAGCCGCTGAAAAAACCGCGTCTCACCGGACGTGGACTTGATGGTCTCAATGGATTGCAGTCCCTTGGAGGCGATCTGGTTGTCGATGGCGGCGAGCGTACCCGCGTCGCTGGTGACCAGCACAGCGCCCGCGCGCTTGGTCATCGCGGCGACGAGCTTGGTCTCCAGCCTTGAAAACGCGTAGCTGAGCGCGACCAGCGCAACGACCGCCAGCGCCATCGTCCAATCCAGCCGCCACATCAGCACGAAGTACAGCCCCAGATTGATCAATGTGAAGATCGACGACACCAGGCCCGTCGTCGCGATGCCTGACACAGCCTTGGCATCGTTTGCCTTGCCGAGCAAGGCCGTGGGGTCGGCGCCCGTGAACAGGGACAGCGGCGATCTGAGCAGCCGGTAGATGTAGGCGGACGCGCCCATCAGTTCGATCTTGTTGGCCAGCTTTTTTTGGACGAGCTGCTGCAGCAGCATCAGCATGGCGGAAAACAGCGAAACGAACGCCATCACCATCAGCAGCGTCGGCAGCCACTCGCGCGCGTTTTTCTGCAGCACATCGTCGGTGAACACCTTCCTGAACACCGGCGAAACGGTGGCCGGGATCAGCATCAGCGCCGCCAGCGCGAGCAGGTAACACAGCTCCGTCCAGTGCTCCCTGAGCAGTTGGCGCAACCGGGGAAGTTTCATCTTAACGCCACCGCCCTTCTATTTGTTGAAAAAGAACACGTCGATGGGCCGCTGCGTCGAAAGCACGACGTCGGCGGTGACCATGGACAGATCCGACATTTCGATGGACGGGCCTTTGCTGGTGGTCCAGTAATAGCCGGTGTGGGTGTCCGCGCTGGTCAGCAGGCTGATGGTCAGCTCAAAGCAGCTCTGGCCCTTGGTGAGCCCGTCGGCGAGCTCCTGACTGCCCAGCACGTCCAGCAGGTAGTTGTCTGAGACGGGGTATTCCGAGATCTCAGCGATCGTGCCGATCATGTTGCCGTAGGTGTTCTTGTCGGCGAAGTCGGGATAGACATTGACCGTCATGCCCTTTTTGACCGAATGGACCTGGTCCATGGTGACGTACAGCCTGCATGTGATGTTCTTGCCCTTGGGCGGGCTTTGGATCAGCGTGGCGATCTTCTGGCCCTTGGACAGATAATCGCCCACATGCACGAACACGTCCGTCACGCGGCCCTCCTCGTTGGTGATGACCTGGCTGCGCCGAAGCAGCTCTTGCCGGGCCGCGTCGATCTCGGCCGCGTCCGCGCCGGATTCCAGCAGTTGGCCGATGTGCTCCACCAGGTCCGGCTGGTCGAGCCGCGCGACAACCTGGTCCTTGTCAACGATCTGATTCCGCTGGATCGACAGGTCCAACAGCACCCGCTCCTCTGGCGCATACAGCGTGATGGTGCGGCCCGATTTGATCAACACGCCGGGCGCGGCCTGTTTCAGCTCCATCGTGCCAAAAAACGCCCACACCAAGACCGCGACCAGCACCAACAGCACGGTCGCAAAGGCGATCCAGGTTTTCATATCGATGACGACCATGGCCTGATTCAGCTGGTCCGGGATGCGCCGCTCAGATTCGGGCTGCGGCTTCTGCTGCGGGTCTTTGCTCGGCTCGGGGTTCATCATGAGGGAAGTTCGCCCCTTTCGGTTGGTTTTGCGGGGTACCGCACCGCTAATTCATGTCCAGCGCCCGCACACACAGCGCGTGGCCAGAGAAATCGCCCGACGCCTCGTCGTAGCTCAGCGCGCCGCCGATGGACGGATACGCTTTCAGCGTCTTTAGGTAGGCCGATACAGCCGCGGGATCGGTGCCGCCGGTGGCCAAAAACGCGTCCTTCAGCATCATTACGGCCATGTAACCGGTGATGGCGAACACATGCGGATCATGGCCATACTGGTCCCGATACGCCTTGAGGAATGCCTGATCGATCTTGTCAAGGTCGAACGCCGCGGCATAGGTGCGGCTGGTGTCGCCGGACAGCTCGTCCCTGAAACTCTTGCGGTCAAAGTTCTCCGCGCCATAGACGGGAAACGTGGGATGCATGGCGCGGATCAGCTGGATCACATTGGCCGCATCGGGCATCGTCGCGGCCACAAACACGCCGTCCACGCCGAACGCGGTCCAGCGGTCCGCCACGCGCTGGGCGCTCGAAGGAGAGATGCTGGACACGCGGTCCACCACCTCAATGCCCCGCGTGGCCAGCGCCATTTCCAGTTCGTTGGCATAGGCAAAGCCGTAGACATCGTCGGTGTAGTAGATGGCGATGCTTTTGAGGCCGCGCTTCGCCATGTCGGCGGCCAGCACGCCCGCATAGGTCTCGCAGCCGGGGATGGTGCGGAAGGTGTATGAACCGCCGTCCTCCATCAGGCTTTCGGATGTGGCGGCGGGCGAGATCATGGGCATGCGACAGGACTCGTACAGGTCCTTCACCACGTAACACACATTGCTGGACCAGTGGCCGATCACGGCCGCCACCTTCCGGTCCACCAGTGACTGGGCGATGATCAGCCCTGTGGTGATGTCCCCTCCATCGTCCTCAATGACGGGCACAAGCTGTTTTCCGGCGATGCCGCCCGCGCGGTTGATCTCGTCAATCGCCATGTCCAGGCCCTCGCGGTAGTAGGTGTCCCCATCGATGGAAGCCTCGGGATACACAATGCCGATCTCGATCGTCGCGCCGCTCTGCTCTCCGCCCGCGGCAGCCTCCATGCCAATCATCATCAGCAGCGCCAGCAGGAGCGCCAGTGTTTTTTTCATGGGCAACCGTCCCTCCGATCCACACCGCGCCAAGCGAACTGCGGGGTCGATACCCCCGGTTCGCGGCCCGCCGTGGTGATACCAATTCATACTGTTTATTATAGGTATTTTGCAAGCCGACGTCAAGGTTGGATTGGGAGTGACTCCACGGGTCATCCTGAGCGAAGCGAAGGACCTTCCCCTGTTACCCCCCCCGCACCGCAGGGGAAGATCCTTCGACTGCGCGCTCCGCGCTCC
>JAVBTW010000311.1:0-2528 GCA_031555975.1 Eubacteriales bacterium | reverse complement strand
AGGGCATGGAGATTGAGCTGATATATGAAAAAGGTGCGGAACCGTCCGCGGAGGGCCGCTGCGCCATATCCGTCGGCATCCGCGTACGCAATTATGATGCGCTGCTGCAGCAGGCGCGCTCGCGCGGCATGCTCATCGGCGAACCCGCCATGTTCGGACCGGACGTGGAATGCTTCTTCGTACAAGACCCCAACTGTGTCGGCATCCAGGTCATTCGGCAGAACTGAAGCCTTGGCATGCGACGCAGAACAACGCAAAGGCAGCCGCGCACAGCGACTGCCTTTCGTTCAATCGTTCAATCACACAATGCGCAGCGTATGGACTTCAAACGGCTTGAAGGACAACGTGGCTGTAGTGGGGTTCCATGCGGGCTCGTCCGTGGGGCGCTCCAGCATGTCCACGATGGACGCTGTGCCCTTGAGCTTGAGTCGCACCGTCACCGGCAATCCATGGGATTCATAGAGCCGCACGATGACGCCATCGCCTTCCTCGCACAGCTTCACGGCCTCCAGCACGACCTGGTCGCTGTTGACCTCAATAACGGGCAGGGCAGGCTGTTTTAGCAACCCCTTGACCACGACCGCAGGGACATTGAGCCGGTACGCCTCCGCGATGACGCCTGTACGGAAGTCACCCTGGTGAGGCAGGACCGAATATACGAACTCATGATCACCCATGTCGCCATTGTCGCCGGGATGGGTGGTGGTGCGCACCAGATCCAAATCGAGCGCGTTGTCGCGGATCCGGTGCCCATAGCGGCCGTCGTTGAGCAGCGCGACGCCGCGCACACCGTCAGAATAGTCCATCCATTTGTGGGCGTACACCTCATATTGGTCCGCGTCCAACAGCGTGTTTTCGTGAGTGGCGCGGCGCACATGGCCATACTGCACCTCGCACACCGCCTCGTTCGCCACCAGGTTCAACGGGAATGTGGCGCGGATCATGCGGTGCTGATCGCCCATGGTGATTTTCGTGTGAAAGTCCAAGCGCGGGCTGCCCAGCGTCAGGACCACGGTCTGCTCCACGGTGCTGTTCCGGTAGGCGTAGCGCTGTGTGCGCGTGGCGGTCGGGCCATCGATGGCGGTTGAGGCCGCGGTCAGCGCCAGCGGTTCGGGCGCCTTTTGTCGGTAGTTGGCCTCGATGCCCCAGCCGTCGCCCAGGTCCTCGTAGACCGACAGCACATTGCCCGGCGCGCGCAGCGTCTCACGGCCTGTGCGCTTGTCGATGATGCTCAGTATGCTGCCGTCATCGGCAAAGCGCAGCGCCAGCAGGTCGTTCTCCAGCCGGTCGCCGTCCGCGGCCAGCTTGGTCCCATCAAATGTGGCCTCCATGACCTGCGCGGCGGCCAGCGGCCCCATGCGCACGCGCAGCCAGTTTCCATCGATCCGCACCCACTCATCCCGGTCAAAGGACAGCGAGTTGAACGCTGTGTAATCCTCCGTGCCGTCGCAGAGCGCTGCGTAGGCGTCCCGCGTCAGTGACCGGATGCGCTCGAGCATCACGCGGTAGCGGTCCACGGCCTCTGTGTTGACGCGCTCAATGGATGAGCCGGGCAGGATGTCGTGGAACTGGTACAGCAACACTTCCTCCCACAGCGCTTCGATTTCCTGCTTGGGATACAGGCCGGACAGCACACCCGCGTACTCCAGCTCGCGCAGCGCCAACTCGAGCTTGCGGTTGTAATACTTATTGCGGGACTGGCTGGCGAACGTGCCCTGGAACGCGCTGAAGAACAGCTCGCCCCGCCAGGTCTTAAAATCGGCGCTGTCCATGTTCAGCTTATCAAAGAACGCGGCTGCGCTCTCCTGCACAGTGGGCGGCAGGCCCATCAGATTGCCTTCGCGCGCGAGTCGCTCCAAATGCTCTTCTCCCGGCCCGCCGCCGCCATCGCCAATGCCGAACGCCAGCAGCGCATGGCCCGAGACCCCCTTGTCCAGGTATTCCCGCTCGGTCTTCAGCAGTGCGCGGGGCGCCGCGGAACTGTTGTATGTGCCTTCCGGCATGGCATGGGTCAGCACCCGGCTGCCATCCGCGCCCTCCCACCAGAACGAATGGTGGGATTTGTAGTGGGAGTTGATGATGGCGCGGTGGGAGACAAAGTATCGGATGCCGCTCTTCCTGAGGATCTGCGGCAGGGTAGCTGAAAAACCAAATGTGTCCGGCAGCCAGCCCACTTCGGGCATCATCCCAAACTCCGCCTGGAAAAACCGCTGTCCATACAGGAACTGACGCGCGAACGCCTCGCCGGACGGCAGCGCGCCGTCGCTCTCCACCCACGCGCCACCCTGAAGCTCGATGCGGCCTTCAAGCACCCGCTGCTTTACTTGTTCATAGACCTCCGGATACCCATCCTTCAGCCAACGGAACTGCTGGGCCTGGCTGGCGCCGAACACATAATCGTCGTAGCGCTCCATGTTGCGCAGCACGGTGGCGAATGTGCGCGCCACCTTGCGCTTGGTCTCGCGGATCGGCCACAGCCACGCCAGGTCCATGTGCCCATGTCCAATGGCGGAGATCTGCAGCGGGTA
>JAVBTW010000338.1:0-14543 GCA_031555975.1 Eubacteriales bacterium | reverse complement strand
TTCGGCCAACTCAACGCCGTGGTGCGCAGGTTGCGCGCACCGGATGGCTGTCCGTGGGACATCAAACAGACGCACGAGTCCATCGCCACCAACTGCGTCGAGGAAGCGTACGAGGTCGTGGACGCCATCAACGCTGGCGATCCGGATGCACTGTATGACGAGTTGGGCGACCTGTTGTTGCAGGTGTCGCTCCATGCCGAGATTGCGCGTCAGCATGGAGAGTTCTGCATTGAGGACGTGACCACCGCCATCTGCCAAAAGCTGATCTCGCGCCATGAGCACATCTTTGGCGCGCTGAAAGCAGAGACGCCGGACGAGGTCTTGGCGATTTGGGAGCAGGCCAAGAAAAAGGAGCGAAAGATCACGACCGTGGCCGAAACCATGAGCGCCGTCACCAACAGCCTTCCGCAGCTCATGCGGGCGAACAAGGTGCAAAAGAAGGCCGCGGGCGTGGGTTTTGATTGGGACCGTGCGGATCAGGCGCTGGATAAGGTCTATGAGGAAGCGGACGAGGTCAAGTCGGCGCTCGCGTCGGGCGTGGGACTCGATGAGGAACTGGGGGACCTGTTGTTTGCCTGTGTCAACGTGGCGCGGCTTTCGAAGATAGACCCGGAGCTGGCGCTTCATGCGGCGGTGGACAAGTTCATCAAACGGTTCGCGGAGATGGAGCAGGCGGTCACCCTCGAGGGCAAGAACCTTGCGGACATGAACCTGAGCCAGATGGACGCCTATTGGCACCGGGTGAAGCGGATTCATGTTAAAGAATAGTGAATTTCCAGGATTTGCAGGAAATCGGGCAAGGAACCGCGAAGAATATAAAGAATGTAGTGCAAAAATGCATTCATTACCATTCTAAACATCTATTGTGGAGGGAACATCAGAAATGAATAAGGCAACGTTTATCGCGCAGGTCGCTGAGAAGTCCGGGCTTGACCGCAAGCAGGCTGATGCCGCGGTTGAGGCTTTTGTCGCCGTGGTCACCGAGGCGCTTCAGGCCGGCGACAAGGTGCAGCTGATCGGTTTCGGCACGTTCGAGGTCAAGTCGCGCGCCGCCCACCAGGGCCGCAACCCCGCCACCGGCGAAACCATCGAGATCCCCGCCTCCAAGGCGCCCGTATTCAAGGCCGGCAAGTCGCTGAAGGACGCGCTGTAAGCCAACGATTCGCTTGAGTGTCTCGATGCGCGGCGGGGGAAAAGCCCTTGCCGCGTGTTGTCGTATCCCGCTGCGGGGCAAGGGCGCGTTCGGTGACATGTGCGCCGGGTCTTGTTTGCGCAGGGTCCAGAGCGCGTCGGGTCCATTTTGCCACCTCGCGGTCATCCTGAACGAAGTGAAGGATCTTCCTGTAACTTAGGACGGCGAAGTTAGGGGGAGATCCTTCACTGCGTTCAGGATGACATTTGGAGGCGGCGAATCTATAAAACCACTTCATGCGGAGGTGATTCCCATGGCTCAGAAGGAAGCTGCCCCCAAACTGGCCGATCAGCCCATGCGGCTTGACAAATATCTGAAAGTGTCCCGCATCATCAAGCGCAGGTCGGTGGCCAACGAGGCCTGCGACGCGGGCCGCGTGATGCTGAACGGAAAAGAGGCCAAGGCGGGCGCGCTGGTCAAGGTCGGCGATATCGTGTCGGTGCGGTTTGGTGAGCGGCTGACCCAATACCAGGTCGTGACGCTATCCGAGCATGTGCTGAAAGCCGACGCGCAGGGCATGTACCGCATTATCCCATGAGCAACTGGCTGGTCTTGGTTGCTGCGGGACGCGGCGGGCGCGTAGGGCTTCCCTATAATAAAGTGTTTCACAAGGTCGCCGGGCGCAGTGTGCTGTCCCGGTGTCTTGATGTGCTTTCGAAATCGGGATATTACGACGGGGCGGTGCTGGTGCTGTCGGCGTCGGACCTGCCGCTGTATGAGGCGTTGGTGCACGCCGAGGGTGCGTGTCCCTTGGTGAAGCATGTTGCCCGTGGCGGCGACTGTCGCCAAGCGTCGGTGCGAAACGGACTTTTGCGGGTGCCAGAGGACGCGCAGACCATCTCCATCCACGACGCCGCGCGCGCGCTGGTCCCGGACGCCGTATTGAGAGAGACGCTTGCATCCGCGATCGAATACGGCAGCGGCGTGGCGGCGACCCAGGTGACCGATACGATCAAGCGCGTGAACGCCGACGGCTTGGCAGTGGAGACGCCGGACAGGGCTTCGCTGCGCGCGGTTCAGACGCCGCAGGCGTTCCGAGCGGACTGGATCAGGAGCGCCCATGAAAAGGCGGCGCACGACGGCCATGAGGCGACGGACGACGCGGCGCTGGTGGAGCGCTACGTGGGACCGGTGCGGCTGTGCACCAGCGAACAGGGCGGCAAAAACGTGAAGCTGACCACGATGGAGGACCTGCATATGCGGGAGGCGCGGCTTGGCGCGGGGGCGCCGAGGGTTGGACATGGGTATGACGTGCATCGGCTGGTTGAGGGGCGCAAGTGCATTCTTTGTGGGGTGGATGTGCCGCATGAGAAGGGTTTGCTTGGGCACAGCGATGCGGACGTGGCGACCCACGCGCTGATGGATGCGCTGTTGGGCGCATGTGCGCTGGGCGATATTGGGCGGCATTTTCCGGACACCGATCCGCGGTATAAAGGGGCGGACTCCATCGCACTGCTCAGAGAAGTGGCCTCGCTGATCGCCGTGGCGGGTTGTGCCGTGGCGAATGTGGATCTGACCATCGTGTGTGAGCGGCCCAAACTGGGGCCGCATGTGGAAGCGATGCGCCAAAGGGTGGCCGAGGCGCTGGATGTGTCGGTCGGCGCGGTGAACATCAAGGCGACGACCACGGAGGGTTTGGGCTTTGCGGGGCGCGGTGAGGGGATTGAGGCCCACGCCGTGGCCATCTGCCTGTCATACCCTCGTCCCTGATCTCATACCATTGACCAACGGCACGCGCAGCGCCCCAATGTGCAACCCATGTGCGCCGGTGAAGGAGGATATGAGATAATGAACACACGAGACCTCTATCAAGACATCGCTGAGCGGACAGGTGGCGACATCTACATCGGTGTAGTGGGACCTGTGCGCACGGGCAAATCAACATTCATTAAGCGGGCCATGGACCTGTTGGTCCTGCCCAACATCCAAGACGCGAACGTCAGACAGCGCGCCACCGACGAGTTGCCCCAGTCCGGCGATGGCCGTCAAGTCATGACAACGCAGCCCAAGTTTGTGCCCAACGAGGCGGTCGCTGTCGCACTGGCGGATCCCATGAAGCTGAAAATGCGCATGGTGGATTGTGTGGGCTACCTCATCGACGGTGCGCAAGGCACCGAAGAGGACGGCAACGCGCGCATGGTCCGCACCCCTTGGTTTGACCATGACATCCCCTTCGAGCAGGCTGCCGAGCTTGGCACTCGCAAGGTCATCGCGGACCATTCCACCATTGGCGTCGTCGTCACCACCGATGGCAGCTTCTCCGACTTTCCGCGCGCTGCCTATGAGCCCGCAGAAGAGCGCGTCGTCAGAGAGCTGAAGGCGCTCGGCAAGCCCTTTGCCATCCTGGTCAACAGCGCGCAGCCCGCATCTGAGCAGGCACAGGCGCTGCAGGCGCATTTGCAGGCAAAGTACCAGGTGCCAGTACTGGTGGACGACGCCCAGAATATGCAGCTTCAGGGTCTGAACCAGGTCATGGAGTCCATCTTGTTCGAGTTTCCGCTCACTGAAGTGTTGATCCAGTCGCCCGCCTGGATGGCGGCGCTGAGCAAAGACCATCCCGTCGCCACCGAAGTGATGAACCGCATTGCGGACGCGGCGGCGCAGATGTCCAAAATGCGGGATTTTGACCAGCTCAAGCAGGTCTTGGAGCAGTCCGATTTTGTGGAGGAGGCGCAACTCACCGGCTCAGAGCCATCGACCGGGTCCATGACGGTGAAGATGAGTCCGCCCGAGGGCCTCTTTTACAGCGTGCTGTCCGAGGCCAGCGGCGAAGAGGTGCAGGGTGAGGAGCATCTGATGAAGCTGATGTGCGAACTGGTCTCGGCCAAGCGCGAGTATGACCGGGTCAGTGACGCGCTGCGGACCGTGCGCACCACGGGTTATGGCCTGGTGCCGCCTGAGATGAGCGAGCTGATGCTGCAGCAGCCGGAATTGGTCAAGACCGGCAACCGGTTTGGTGTGAAGCTCAAGGCTTCCGCGCCCAGCTTGCACCTGATCCGGGTTGACATTCAAACGGAAGTCAACCCCATCGTCGGCACCGAACAGCAATCCGAGGAGATGGTGCAATACCTGATGAGCGGGTTCGAATCGGACCCGGATTCCATCTGGGAGAGCAACATGTTTGGCAAATCGCTCAATGAGCTGGTGAAGGAAGGGCTGTCCAACAAGCTGATGAAGATGCCGGACGATGTGCGCGGAAAAGTCCGAGGTACGCTGGAAAAGATCATCAACGATGGAAATGGCGGCATGATCTGCATACTGCTGTAGCGGACGGGAACCGAATGAATCAACGCTCACCAAGGCGCGACACGCCCGCAGCGACGGGGGATGTCGCCCCTTGGCATGACGGCGGTATATGAGCAAAGGCGCCTTTTCTCGTTTGCTTGCATTTTACCGCAAAAACATGTTATAATGTACGTGCGAAGATCCCAATCCTTTCTTGAAGGAGGGCTACACATGAAACTCATTATCGCAATCGTACAGGATGAGGACGCGTCCCGCCTGGTCTCCAACCTCATGAACGAGGGCTACGGCGTCACAAAGCTCGCCACCACAGGCGGATTCCTGCGCGCGGGCAACACCACATTGCTGGTCGGTGTTGACGATGACAAATTTGATGGCGCAATGGCCGTCATCGAAAAGGTCTGCCGCAGCCGCAAGCAGGTCGCCACGTCTCCGTCGCCCGTGGCGGGCACCACCGGTGTCTACATGCCCTATCCCATTGAGGTCATGGTCGGCGGCGCCACCATCTTCGTGATGAACGTGGACCAGTTCGTCAAGATCTAGGTCCGTGAGATTTGCAGATCTTGCCGGCCTGGGTGCGCTCCCGGGTCGGCTGCAAGCCGATTTTGGTGACGGTTCGTTTGTTCATGCGTATCTGTTTGTCGGCCCCGAGGGCACCGGCAAGGCCGAAATGGCCGCGATTTGCGCGCGTGCGCTGAACTGCGCAGGCGCGCAAAAGCCATGCGATCAATGCGCCTCCTGCATGCGGGCATTGGCGGGTACCCATCCGGACACCATTGATGTACGGCCGCAGGAGGGCAAGCCGTCCATTTCCGTGGACGAGATTCGCGATTTGATTGCGCGCGTGTCCGTGAGTCCGTTTGAAGGCGGATATCACGCTGTGATCGTGCATGATGCGGACCTGATGACGCCACAAGCGCAGAACGCGCTGCTCAAGACGCTGGAGTCCGGGCCGGAGAGCGCCATCTTCTTTCTGCTCGCGCAGACGCAGGCCAAGCTATTGACCACGATTCTCTCGCGCTGCCGCATCGTGCGGTTCCATGCCATTGACGAGGCTGTCTGCGCTGATGTGCTGACCCGGCACGGCATCGAACGCGCGCGTGCGCAGCAGCTTGCCCGCGCGTCCGGCGGCTCGGTGGGACGCGCGCTGTCTTTGGACGGCGACGAGGGCTACTGGGCGCTGCGCGACCGCGTCGTCAGGGCGCTGTCGGCGCTGCGCGCGCCCGGCGGCGTGAGCGCAGCTTCGCAATTGCTGAAGGACGACAAGGAACAAGCCAAGGCCGCGCTGGAAATTATGGAGGGCTTGGGCCGCGCATTGATGGCGCAGGACGAGGGCATACAAAGAAAGGACCCGCTGTTGGCGGACATCCCGGTCCTGGGGGACAAGCTGCTGCAGGCGGCGCTCCACGCCAGAGAGCGGTCGTCCAGCAATGTGGTCTGGATCAACCTCATCGAACATTTGTTCTTGGAAGTCAGCCGATAAAGGCTTCATATAGAGACGATATTGGGGGAAACCAAAATGGCGACGGTGATTGGCGTCCGCTTCAAGAAGGCGGGCAAGGTATACTATTTCGACCCCAGCGATGTCTGGCCCAAGCCGGGCGAGTTTGTTGTGGTGGAGACGGCGCGCGGCATTGAGATCGGCGAGGTCGTGACCGGCGCCCGCGAGGTGTCGGACGACCAGATCATCGCGCCGCTGAAAAAGGTGATCCGCATGGCCGTCGAAGAGGACATCCAGCGCATGGAGTTCAACTTGAGCCGCGAAAAGGAGGCCTACCACCTGGCGCAGGAGCGCATCTCGCACCACAAGCTGGACATGAAGCTGGTTGATGTGGAATACACTTTCGACAACAGCAAGATCATCTTCTACTTCACCGCCAACGGACGCGTGGACTTCAGGGACTTGGTCAAGGACCTGGCAGGCGTGTTCAAGATGCGCATTGAGCTGCGTCAGATCGGTGTGCGCGACGAGGCAAAGATGCTGGGCGGCCTGGGCTCATGCGGACGCACGATCTGCTGCGCGCAATTTTTGAGCGACTTTCAGCCGGTATCCATCAAAATGGCGAAGGAGCAGAACCTGTCGCTGAATCCGACCAAGATCTCGGGCCAGTGCGGACGGCTGATGTGCTGCCTCAAATATGAGCAGGATTATTATGAGGCGTCGCTGAAGCGGCTGCCAAAGGTGGGTCGCGAGTGCGTCACGCCGGACGGTGTGGGCATCATCACGGACATCAATGTGCTCAAGGAGCGTGTGCGCGTCCGCGTGCGGACGATCGAGGACGGCATTGATGTGCGCGAGTATCCGCTCGAAGAGGTCATGAAGCCCAGTGCGGCGGGCGCACAGCAAATCCTCGAGGGCAGAAACCAGTCAACCGAAGGCTTGAAAATGTCGAAGGACGCGCGGCGCGGCGGGCGCGGTGGACGCGGCGGCGCACCCAAAGACGAGCCGATGAAACAGGGCCGCGAAGGAAAACCGGCGGATGACGCGGCCGCCGCCGAGGCGCAGTCGATGGAACAGGGCAAGCAGGATAAGCAGCGCGAGCGCCGGATACAGAGCAAGCACAAGTCAAAGCAGATATCGACCGAACAGTATTTTGACCAAATCGAGGATGGCGAGGCCAAGCCTTCAGCGTCCCGGAGTGGCGAGCAGAAGGAGCCGCGGGAGCCCATGGAGCCGCGCGAGGGGCGTGGCGGGCGGCGCGGCGCGCAAGAAAACCGGGAGCAGCTGCCGGTGGACGCCGAGCCGGTGAAGCAGCCGAAACCGGAGGATCCGGCGTGGGCCGTGCCCAAACCACAGCACAAGAGCGTGAAGCCCGGCGACAAGATGGAATCATAAATGCAGCTTGCAGCGCTGTGCGCCACACCCTCCAGGGTCATCCTGAGCGATAGCGAAGGACCTCCCCCGCGTGAGCGGACGTACCCAGTTTGTATGGGGGCGTCGTCTGCGTGGGAGGTCCTTCACTGCGCTCAGGACGACAACGCGGGGGGACGGAGTGGACGTTGGACAGAGGATGTACTTGCAGTCGACGGGCGGCGGGGTGTTAGCGGCTCATCAGGTCCTCGAGCTTCTGCCTCAATTGCTCCGGATAGAATGGCTTTGCCAAGTGGCCGTCCATTCCGGCATCCATCGACTTTCGCACATCTTCCGGCATGCTGTTCGCGCTGACCGCCAAGATCACAATCCCATCCACATCCTGGCGTGGGAGCGCGCGAATGGCCCGCGTCGCGCTGTAGCCGTCCATCAACGGCATCTGAATATCCATCAGCACCAGATCGTAATACCCAGGCGCCGTCGAAGCGACCTTCTCCAGGGCGACCTGCCCATTTTCCGCTTCTTCCGAGGCAATGCCCAGCCCTTCCAACTGACCCATCAGGACCATCCGATTGATGTCCACATCGTCCACGACAAGCGCGCGCAAATGGCTCAAATCCACGGACGGATCAGACGCGCCCGGTGTTGCGCCATCGCGCTCCGCATGGACCCAGAAACAAAACTCGCTGCCCTTGCCCAGTGTGCTTTCAAACGTGATATCGCCGTCCATCAGATGGACCAGTTTTTGCGCAATCGTCAGCCCCAGTCCAATGCCGCCGTGCTGGTGGGTGATGCTGTTATCCGCGTGCTCAAACGCTTCGAATATCCGGTCGCGCTTGTCGGGCGGAATGCCCGGCCCACTGTCCTTGACCGTGAACCGGTAACACGACCGCTGAGCATCCGTGGGTTCCTCCACCGCAGACACAAACACGTCGGCGCATTCCGGTGAGAACTTGATCGCGTTGGACAGCAGCGCCATCAATACCTGGCAAACCCGCGCTTCGTCCATCATGGCCCTTGTGTGCAGCAGCGCGCGATCATCCACTTGGATGCGCACACATCGCGGATCCGCGCTGGGTTGCATGGTGGCTACGACTTTTTGCACCATCTCGCGGACGTCCGCCCACTGCAGACGCAGGCTGACGCGGCCCTCCTCGATCATCGAAAGGTCCAAGACCTGGTCCACAATCCCGAGCAGCACACTGGCGGCACAGCCAATCTGGCGGATCGACTGGTATAGCTTGTCCGGCTCATCTGAGGGTTTGGCCAGTTCTGTCAGCCCGATGATGGCGTTCATGGGCGTCTTGAGCTCATGGCTGATGTTCATCAGAAAATGGCTCTTGAGCCTGCTGGCCTCCATCTGCTTCTCGATCACGTCCTGCAGTGCTTCCTGCTTTGCGATGGCAATCTCTTCTTTTTTCCGCTCCAGTTCCTCGATGTCCAGCGCCCAGATCACGTTTGCGGGCTCGTTTTCCCAGACCGTTTTGGCGGCGCTGCAGGCAAACCGCTTCGCTGTGCCGTTTTTTTCATTGAGATAGGCCAGCACTCCCGTTACCTGCTCCGCGCGCGTCAACTGGCGCATGAATTCTGCGAAATTCTCGTTGCCCGCGTACTTTTCCATGACATTGGCGCCGATCGGCGTACCAAAGGTTCGGGCGTAGTATTCATTGCACTCAACCACGCGGCCGTCCACCAACAGGCAATAGGCCACAGGCGCGGTGCGCACGATCTTCGCAAGCCGGTCGCGAATGCGTTCGGCTTCGGCGGCGCTCTCTTTTGCCTGGGCCATGGCGCGCCGGCTGCCGTCTCGCGCCGCTTGCAGCCACGCGTTGCGTCGGCGCAGCTTGACCGTGAAAATCACCAGCATGGTGATGATCAACAGCAATCCGGCGCTCGCCGTTGCCAAGATCGCATCCAAGTGCGAGATGGGCATGCGCGGTCCGACGGCGCTGTCCGGTCCCATGGCGTTTGCAGGAACGCCCGGAACGACTTGGAGGCGGCTGACCCCAAACCGCAGCTTTTTGTGCTCCGCGCGCGCCGGTGGCTGGGAAAGGGAGCATATCCATGCCAGCGCGAAAAATGACAATGCCAGCGCAGAGAAGAGGCGGCTTCGGTGCCGATGATTGTCTCTAAGCATACACGTTCACCCCGCGTATATTTCTCTGCGACTTTCTTGCTTTTTACTGATATGCAATCATCGATGGTGTTATACCATTATATGATGATTTGTGTGCTTTTATTGCGATCTGGTAAAAAATGTCACAGAAATGATCGGATTTTCTGCAAAAAAGCCGCAGGCGGGCGTAATCCCGCGCTGCGGCACGTTGATGAACGAGCCATCTGTCATGGATGGTTGTTGTCTTAGCGGTACTTCGGAAGCCAGTCGCCGTGCGCCTCGATCAGATCATCGCACATCGCCACGATGTCGTCGATGCTGAGTTCGGAGGATGTGTGCGGATCCATCATCGCGGCCTGGTAGATGCGCTCCTTGTTCAATGTGGCGGCCGCCTCGATGGTCAGCAGTTGCACATTGATGTTGGTGCGGTTCAGCGCTGCGCACTGTTCCGGCAGCGCGCCGACGTAGGTGGGAGCAATGCCCGACATGTCGACCATGCACGGCACCTCGACCACGGCGTTCTGCGGCAAGTTGGTGATCAGGCCGGTGTTCAGCACGTTGCCGCCGATCTTGGTCGGGATGTTGGTTTCCATGGCCTCCATGATGTAGCTGGCATATTCACGGCTGCGCTCATGGGTGAGGTTCGGGTTTTTGGTCAGCTCGTGGCCGCGCTCGTTCCAGTGCTTGATCTGCTCAATGCAGCGGCGCGGATACTCGTCCAGCGGGATGTTGAACTTTTCGATCAGCGCCGGATACTTGTCCTTGATGAAATAGGGCATGTACTCCGCGTTGTGCTCGCTGGACTCCGTGACATAGTAGCCGAACCGCTTCATCATCTCGTAGCGGACCATGTCATTGTGCTTCTCGGTGCGCGCGGCGGCGCGGCGCTTGATCTCGGGGTAGAGGTCCACGCCGTTCTTCGAGACCTCAAGCAGCCATGCCTGGTGGTTGATGCCCGCGATCTTCCATTGGACTTGATCGTCATAATCCATGTCCAGGCCCTTCATCAGGTGCTCGGCGCAGACCTGCACACTGTGGCACAGCCCGACGGTCTTGACGTTCGTCAACCGCTGCATGGCGCCGGTGAGCATGCTCATGGGATTGGTGTAGTTGAGGAACCACGCGTTGGGGCACACTTCCTCCATGTCCTTGGCAAAGTCCAGCATGACGGGGATGGTGCGCAGGGCGCGGAAGATGCCGCCGATGCCCAGCGTGTCGGCGATGGTCTGGCGTAGGCCGTATTTTTTCGGGATTTCAAAGTCGGTGATGGTGCAGGGATCATACAGCCCGACCTGGATGGCGTTCACCACATAGTTGGCGCCGCGCAGCGCGTCCTTGCGGTTGGGGACGCCCAGATATTTTTCGACCTTTGCCTTGCCGCCCGCGTTGCGGTTGATGGCTTCGATCATGGTGCAGGACTCATCAAGCCGCTTCTGATCGATGTCATACAGCGCGATTGTGGAGTCCGCCAGCGCGGGGGTCATCAGGCTGTCGCCCAGCACGTTCTTGGCGAAGACGGTGGAGCCTGCGCCCATAAAAGTAATCTTTGGCATGTGTGTAGCCCTCCAGATCAAAATGTTGTGGACAAATCCGCCATGAGTATAGCACAAACTCGCTTGACAAACAGCGCATCTTTGTTGCATGATATGGTCGTAATGTTGCATGTGCCGATGAAGGAGTTGTCGCCTGTGCAAAACTGGGAGGGCGGAAGGGAGCGGTTTGGCGGCCTGTTTGTGTGCCAAGTGGGCGAACAAACCTGTGAGGCGCTGCACCAATACGGGCCTGCGGTTCGCGATCATGTGCTGCTGCATTTTGTTGCATCGGGTCAAGGTTCGTTTTATACGAGGGGTGAGGTATACCCGCTCGGTCCCGGCCAAGGCTTCGCCATTTTCCCGGACCAAATCACGACCTACCGCGCGGACAAGCTGGACCCATGGCGCTATTTTTGGGTGGGCTTCGCAGGCTATGACGCGGAGCCGATGGCGCGGCAAGCCGGGCTCAGCCGAGAATGTCCGGTGTTTTCATTCGGCGATGTGGCGCGGGTGATCGCGCTGGCTGGCCAGATGCGGCGGGACGCCGCAGAGCTTCGTCAGGGCGCGCTTGCCGCGCTGGGCGGGTTGTACCAGATGATGGCGCTGATCGCGGAGCGCGGCACGCCGCCCGAAACAGATCCCGCGCAGGGCTATTGTGAAAAGGCGCTGTGGTTCATGCGCGGCAACTACAGCCACCGCATCTCCATCGAGGACGTGGCGGACTATGTGGGGCTCTCCAGGTCCCAATTGTTCCGGGTGTTTCAGAAGGGGCTGGGGGTCAGCCCGAAGGAATGCTTGACCCAAATACGCGTGAAGCGCGCGCTGGAGCTGATCGAGGGTTCACAACTGACGCTGGACCAGGTGGCGGCATCGTGCGGGATTGGCAGCGGTGCGCGGCTGAACGCGCTGCTGCGGGCGGCGGTCGGGATGAGCGCTGGGCAATACCGGCGGGCGCGGGAGCCGCAAAAGAAAGCTGCGTTCTGACAAGTTAAGGAGCATAAGGGCAGCGCATGGACCCAATTTCGCCGCCTTCAGTTAACCTCACTGCCCTTGAAAGATCTCCTTGTAAACTTGTATGATTATTTTGTTTGCGGCGAAAAAACCATTGGAGGTGCCTGTCACAAATGATGCCAATGGACCGACAGCGCGCGTTTGGGCGCTGGTTTCTCTTGGCGGCGGTCGCGTACCTGCTGCTGTATGTCAATGGTGTTTCCTACATGTTGTTCGATCCCTACTCCGATTCCTTGATGGTGTTCGAGTTTGGCGGCGGTATGGGCTTTGCGGCCCCGCTGATGCCGCTGATCGCGGCGCTTCCATTCGCGACCAGCTTCTGTGCGGACTTTTCCAATGGCTACTGTCCGCCCGTGATTCTGCGAAGCGGCAAGGCGCGCTATCTGAGCAGCAAGGCGATCGCTGCGGCGCTTTCAGGCGGCGCGGCGGTTGCGGGCGGCATGTTCCTGTTTATTTTGCTGCTCAATCTGCTGTTTCCGCAGGACACCAGTTCGCCTGCGATTTCCAACGGCGCCAGCGACATGTCGCAGATTCTGCAGAACCCCGGTGCGGGGCCGCTGCTGCTGTACTACCTTTCACGGCTGTTCATGCAGTTCATGGCGGGCGCGTGGTGGGCAACGTCGGCGCTGGCGTTTTCGGCGTTCTATCCGAACCTGCCGCTCACGCTGTGCGCGCCGCTGGTGCTGTACCGGTTCATGGGCGCGATTGGGCAGTTGCCGTTCATGCCCGCATGGCTGAACACCACATGGCTGGACGACGCCCAGATCGGGTTGCAACCGTTGCAGACGCTGCTGGCGGGGCTGTGCGTGTTCGGCGGGTTGACGGTCATCGCGGCGCTCATTTTCCGCTGGCGCGCGGGGAGGAGGCTGCAGTATGCGTAGAGGCGCGTTGGTCTGCTGTCTGCATGACGTAAGGAGGCTGTTGGCCACGCCGCGCGCGTGGGCGGTGGGCATCCTGTTGCTGCTCCTGCTGGACAACACGATGCAGCCGATTCGGTACATGCTGGTGATCGAGTCGCAGAAGGTCAGCTGGCCCGGCATGCTGATGTATCTGCTCAACGACTCGCAAACCTCCTTGATGTCCGGATTGCTGCTGCTGATGCTGCTGTTCGACGTGCCGATGACGGACGAAACGCAGAAATACATCATCGTTCGCACAGGCCGCGCGGCTTGGGCCAGGGGCCATGTGCTGTACATTCTGGCCGCGGTGGCGACGTTCCTGCTGATGTACTGCGCGTTCACGCTCGTTTTGCTGGCGCCCTACATCGACTGGACAGGCGGCTGGGGCTCGGGCTTGATCGCGTTTGCGGAGGGCGGCATGTACGAGGTTTATGACTCCATGCTGAACTACGACCCTTGGCTGATGCGGGTCTATACCGCGCTGGGCGGCGGATTGATGGCGGTCGGGCTGAAATTTCTGGGGTTGACGATGCTGGCGCTGATCCTGTGCGCTGCGAATGTGGGGTTCAAGACGCGGCTGGGATTCCTGGTCGCTGCGGTTCCGCTGGTGATCGACTCTGTCGCTGACGAGTATTTTTCGATCTGGATGTACTACCTCACGCCCATGTCGCTGACGCGGCCGTCGTTCCTGGATTATGGGGACGAGATGGGCCGCCCGCCGGTCTGGTACGGCGTGATGGTGCTGATGGTGTTGTGCTGCGCATTGGCTGCGCTGGTGGTGCGTTTGTGCCGCAGAAGGGAGATCCGGCTATGATCAAGATTCGCAAAGTCTACAAAAAATTCGGCAAGGACACGGCGCTGACGGACATCAACGCCACGTTTGAGCGCGGCATGATCCACGGTCTGATCGGCCGGAACGGCACCGGAAAGACGGTGCTGATGAAGTGCATCGCAGGGCTTGTGCCGGTCACCAGCGGCAAGATCACCGTGGATGGAAAGCAGATCGGAAAAGACATTGAGATGCCGCCCAGCCTCGGCGCGATCATCGAGACCCCGGGTTTTCTGCCGAACTACAACGGCTTCACAAACCTGAAGTTTCTGGCTTCAATCCGGGGCGTGGCGGGGGACAAGGAGATCCGCGTGGCGATCAAGCGCGTGGGCCTGGACCCGGACAGCCCCAAGTGGGTGTCCCACTACAGCCTGGGCATGCGTCAACGGCTGGGCATTGCGCAGGCGATCATGGAGGACCCGGATCTGCTGATCCTGGACGAGCCGATGAACGGACTTGACAATCAAGGCGTGGCGGACATGCGGAAACTGTTCAACCGGCTGCGCTCGGAGGGCACGACCATCATCTTGGCGACGCACAATCCTTACGATGTGGACGAGTTGTGCGACACGGTGTACGAGATGGACGGCGGCATACTGACCGCACTCGAGTAGCGCCCCTTAAAACGCGCGCAGCGAACGCGGGAGTCCAGAGGGCCGAAGGTCCTTTGGCAGGAGTCCAGAGGGCGGAGCCCTTTGGTCCCCGAAGGGCGTTTCCTCGTGATCTCAAACCCGCTCGCGTCCAGAGACGCATCCATCCCTGCCCGGTGGGGACAGTCGGCGGCCTGTCCCCACCGGGCAGGGCTGGATCTTTCCCTCGACGGGAATGGAATTGGGATGCGGGAGAACGCTCTCCGAGGGCCAGGGGACTTTGTCCCCTTGGATCCCCTACCAAAGGACCTTCGGCCCT
>JAVBTW010000149.1:0-6533 GCA_031555975.1 Eubacteriales bacterium | reverse complement strand
AACGCAGGGTCCCACGTGCCCGATGCAGCACTCACCACATAGCCTTCGCTCATCGTCGGTTCGCTCTTCATGCCCGGGTCCTCGCCATATTCCGCCACCAGCGCGTCAAAGTCCTCGCCCGCGTCTATCTTCGCCTGCACTTCCGCCACTTTCGGCGCCAGCGCGGTTTCGACCTTCGCCTTCGCCTCGGCGAGCTGCGCTTCCAGCTTCGTCTTCTCGGCGTTCAGTTCGTCCAGCGTCATTGCGTCGTAATCCGGCGCTTCTTGCAGTTCCTCATCGATCGGGGTTTCCCCTTCGACATTGGCGGTCAGGTCCTCGGCATCTGCTGCGGTCTCTACAGCCTCAGCTTCGGTTGCGGTCGGTGCTTCCGTCACCACAGGCGCTTCCGTCACCACGGCAGTCGGCTCCACGGTGGGTTCCGCAGCCACACCGGATTCGGTCACGACGGGCTCCGTACCGGTGTTGTCCACCGTCGCGCCGCCCACGGCGCTCTCAGGCTCAGCCTGGGCTTCTTCTTCGGTCACCGTCGTCTCGCCATCCTCAATCGACAGGTCCTCGTCGGTCAGCACATCGTCCGTCAGCGCTTCCTCTGCGGGCGCAGTCTTGTCCTCGATCGCCAGGTCCACTGCAGCGATCTGATCTTCGATGTCCGACTGCTCCTGCAGCAACTGATCATCTGCCTGGAGCAGAATGTGCTTCACCCTGCGTACGCCTTCGGGCGCCCAGAGCGGGGCGTCGCCGTTCATCGCCGCGTTGTCATAGGTGCCCGGGTTCTCGGTGTAGGCGGTCTTGTCCGCTTCGACCTGTTCATCGTACGCGACTTTGAGGTCTTCATCGGACACCGTGACGTCCTTGGTCACGTGATCGACCAGCATCTCGTTTTTGTAATCGCTCAGCTCAGTGTTGACCATGTATTGTTCGTCGATGCCCATCTGCGCCGAGAGTCCGGCCTTTGTCGCGGTGATCGCCTCTTCGTCGGTCATGCCTTCGGTCTCGAAGCTGGCGCGGTACATGGTCACCAGCTCGTTGTACTGATCTGTCGCCGACTTAATCAGCTCCTGGCGCTTTTCTTCAGGAATCACGTCCACGCCAAACTCTTTGGCCTTCGCCTGGACGATCGCGTCATTGACCATGTAGTCGAGGACCTGATTTTTCAGATCCGCCACATATTCCTTATCCTCCAGCGCGTCGCCGTAGCCGTACGCCTGAAACGTCTGCACGATCGCGTTGTATTCCGTCGTTGCGTCGCCTTTGAGAATCGTGCCGCCCTTGTACTCGGCCACGACTGTGTCGTTGTCCTGCGCCGTCGTTGAGTCGGTCGCAATCATTTTGCAGCCCGACAGGACCAGCACCAGAACCACGGTAAGGGCCAGCAACTTCATCATCTTGCTCATGTTTATCCGTTCCGTCCTTTCAATATTGCACTAGCGTATATTATACAGGATCACTTGTCTATCGCGCCAGGGGTTTTGTGTCATCAATGTGTCGAAGGTGTTTCAGGATTAAAGACAATACGCGGTCCCGTTCCAGATCCAGCGTACACACATGGCCGGATTCTGATAGTGTTACCAATTGCTTCTCCGCGCTGTTGATGCCTTTGAGGATGATTTGCGCGGACATGGGGTCCACCGTCTCGTCCTTCTCGGGCTGGATGATCAGCGCGGGCGCGACCACCGCGAACAGATTGCGTTCCGCGATGCGGATGAGTTTTCTCAGGTCCCGCACCTTTGCGATCGGCATGCCTTCGTAACCGCAGTCGTACTCGCGCAAGAAATCTGTGCGCGTTGCCCTCGCGCCCTCCCCCTCCCAGCGCTGGTAGGGCCGGATCAGCGCCAACGCGGGCGCCGCCCATGTGAACCGGGCACGCAGTTTGATTGCCGCCGCCAGTGTCACAACGGCGTCCACCGGATACTCTTCCGCCAGGATCAACGCCAGTGTGCCGCCCATCGACAGCCCGATGACCGAGACCAGATCGCACTCCGCTTTTAACCTTTGATACCCCCTCCGTGCTTCATCGAGCCACATCAGCCAGTTAGACGCACACAGCGCTTCAAGGGTTGCGGCATGTCCGGGCAGCGTCGGCGCAAACGCGGTATAGCCGGCATCCGCCAATTTTTGGCCAATATAGCGCATGTGTCCGGGCGAGCTCGTAAAACCATGCAACAGCAGACAGCCATGGCGACTGCCGGGAAAATAGAAAGACTTGGCGTACTCCGCGTTCATATTGGTCACCTCACCAGCACAATCAGGTGAGGGGCCGCCCCTCTGCCTGTCCCTACATATATATCACAGCACGCGGATCGGTATGCCCAGCTGAATGCCATCGCCCTTGATCGCGGAAAGCGCAGACATCAGCTCACCATAGGCTCTCGCGGGCGTGAGCAGCGCATACATCGCTCCGTCCACATGGGTGAGTCCGGCATCGGGCATGCCTTCATTCACCACTGCCTGGACCTGACCCTGCTCTTGGGCTTCGATGCGGACCATCAGTTGGCCCACTTCCGCCTCCGGAGGCAGAAATGTGGGCGCGGGCGCGACCTGCCGGGGCAACTGCTTCATGCCCCGCGCAATTTCAATGATGTCGCCCAGGATTGCGCTGGCCGTGGGCAAACTGCCCGCGCCGCGGCCGTAAAACATGACCTCGTCCACAAAGTCGCCCGTGACCAAAATGCCGTTAAACACATCCCGCACCCGATTCAGCGGGTGGAATTCGCGCAACAGCGCCGGGTGGACCCAGCCCGCCCAACCCTTTTCGCGCAGTTCCGCGTTGGCGATCAACTTGATTGCGCCGGACAGCGCCCGCGCACAGGTCATGTCCCGCTCTGTGATGCTTGCGATGCCTTCCGTAGGGATGGCATCGCAGTCTGAAAGCGCCGCGCCGAACGCGCAGTTGGCAAGGATGGCCAGCTTTCTTCTGGCATCCCAGCCCTCCACGTCCGCTGCTGGATTGGCCTCCACATAGCCAAGCGCCTTCGCTTCTTGAAGCGCTGCAGGAAAGCTGAGCCGCACCTCTTCCATCCGCGTGAGCAGGTAGTTGGTGGAGCCATTCACGATGCCGCAGATCCTGGTGAGCCGGTTGCCGGCCAGATCCGTCCTGATGGGCCGAATGATCGGAACGCCACCGCCCACCGACGCCTCATATAGATAGTGCGCGTTGTGCGCCGCGGCCAAAGCCAGCAGCTCATCGCCGTGGGTCGCCACCAGCTCCTTGTTCGAAGTCGCCACACTGACACCGCGCGAAAGCAGCGCCTTTGTGAACTTGTACGCAACACCTGCACCGCCGATGGTTTCCACCGCGATGTTGAGTTCTGCGTCCTCCATCAGGTCATCGAACCGGTCCGTATACTGCGCTCCATCGGGCACGTCCACCGGGCGCACATCCAGCGCGTAGCTCAGGCGCACCTCTTCACCCGTCGCCCGCTTGACTTCTGCTGAATTGTCGCTCAGCATTCTGATGACCCCAGACCCTACCGTGCCGCAACCCATGACTGCCACTTTTACCATCTTGCTTCACAACCTTTGAATTGTTGTCCTACCCATCATATCCCAATAGACATTGGCGTCTACCAATGAAGTGCCCTCCGACACTACGCTGGCGGCGGCGGCGGCCACGCCCATGGCAAACGCCCGCATCCGGTCTTTGCCCTGTTGCAGCCCGCACAACAGTCCAGCCAACATGGAATCTCCCGCACCCACGGTCGACCTTGCCTTCAGCTTCAATGCCGGGGCGAACAGCGCGCCTTCCGCGTCCACATAGACCGCGCCTTCCCCGCCCATCGTGACGCAGACCGCACCAACCCCGGATGATTGGATCTCTTGGGCCGCGGAAGCGATCTCACCCAGCGAGCTGAGCTTGCGCCCGACCAACAGCTCCAACTCATGCCGATTCGGCTTGATGAGGTCCGGGTTTTCCCGTACGCCGAGTTCGAGCGGTTCGCCCTCCGCGTCGATGGCGCAGCGGCACTTGCCCTTGCAGCACCGCGCAAGTTCTGCATAGTATGCCAAGTTTATGCCCGGTGGCATCGAACCGGTCAGGACGAGAACATCGCCAGGGCCGACAGTATCGAAAACGAGCCGCGTCAGTTCGTCCACGCTCGCCGCGTCCACGCTGCAGCCGCGCTCATTGATTTCGGTGATGGCGCCTTGCGCCTCATCCAGCAGCTTGATGTTGACCCGCAACCTGCCCGGTACTTGCACAAACGCGGTTTTCACGCCCGCCGCGTCCAGCCTTGCCCGGGTGATCGCGCCGTCCATCTCTGGGAGCAGCCCCACGCACATGGCCTTCGCGCCCAAGGCGCTTGCGACCAAAGCCAGATTTGTGGCCTTGCCGCCCGCGTCGTCCCGGGCTTTGATGACGCGGTTGGTGCCGCCGTATTCGAACCCCTGTACCGAGAGGGTTCGATCGATGCTCGGGTTCAGGCTGACCGTGATGATCATGATTTGTCCTCCACACCCATCCGTTCCGCGCGCTCGCGGTTGCCGCACATCCGTCCCCTCAAGAGACCGGCGAGATCAGAGCTGCGCCACAATCGGTTTCGGCGGCCGCTTTCGCTTGTCCTTGCTGCGCATGGCGACGTTCATGGCCAGGCCCATGCCCATCATGTTTGTCAGGAAGTTGGAACCGCCGTAGCTGACAAAGGGGAGCGGAATGCCCGTGACCGGCAACAGGCCGATTACCATGCCAATGTTCTCGACGATGTGAAACAACATCATGGCCATGACGCCGATGACGATGTAGGTGCCAAACGCGTCCGCCGCCTGGTTGGACATCATCACAAGCCGAATCAACAGCGCCAAGTACGCGGCGACCAGCGCGGCGGCGCCGACGAACCCAAACGTCTCACACACGATGGCGAAGATGAAGTCGGTGTAATCGTCGGGGATGTAGTTCAGGGAGGCGATCGAGCCCGCGCTGAACATGCCTTTCCCCCACAGCCCGCCAGATCCGACCGCGAGCTTGGCGTTGTACATCTGCATGCCGTCGCCCTGCAGGTCCGCGGTCTGATCCAGAAACACCAGAATGCGGTTCATGCGGAAGCTGGAGTCCGCAGTGGACATATAGAACCACAGCGGGACCAGCATCAACACCGTCAGGCACAACATGCCGATCAACAGCTTTGGGCTGGTGCCCGACGCAAACAGCATCACCGCGAAAATGACGACATATACCATCGCGGTGCCGAAGTCGGGTTGTGCGCCGATCAGGATCAGCGGCAGTCCGATGTACGCGAGCACAGGCAACAGCTCCGCCACGCGCGTGATCGGCTTGGACCGGCTTGAGAACAGCTTTGCCATCGACACGATGATCGCCAGTTTTCCGAACTCCGCAGGCTGCATCGTGCGCGCGGCGTCTGATCCCCAGCGGAACCAGCCCGCCATGTTGCCGCGCCCGCGCTCCATGAACAGCACCACCGTCAGCAGCAGGATGTTCGCCCAGTACAGTGCGTTGGACCATTTGCCAAACACATCGTAGTCGATGACGACCATCACGCCCAGCGCCACCAAGCCTGCCAGCAACCAGAAGATTTGCAGCCGCGCATAGTATGTGGGCTGGGTCTGAAGCAATTCCAAAAAGCTCTTTGCAGCGTGCTCCACAGGGACCGCCGTCGCGGCGAAGATGCTGATAATCCCGAACACTGCAATCGCCACGATCAGCAGCAACAGCGGCCAGTCAAAACTCCATAGCAGGTGCGGATCAAATTTGTAACCCTGTATGCGCTTTAAGGTAGCGGTAAATCGGCCCTTGCCCGTGGGCGACCGTCTCTTCGTCAGGTCCATCATTGCCTCCTAAGTCCTGTGTCAAGTCATTCACTGTCGATGCCGCGGGTGATGCGCGGAAACGCGAAGCCCGGTCGGACCCCGCATCGTGGCGCGCTATTTGCCTCGGATGGCGCGACCCAGTTTTCGCCAGTAGCCAATGGGTTTGTGCGCCTGTATCTTGATCTCTTCGCCCATCAGGCGCTTTGCGATGTCGATCATCTGCCGGTTTTCCCTGCCCAATTGCACATCCGGATCCTCCAGGACCCAGCCAGCCAAGTCCAGATGCAGCCGCTCGCAAATCCCTTCGACGCTCAGTCCCTCTTGCGCCTTCGCCGCCATCGGCACCCGGTTCACCACCAGGCGCGGACCCTTGATATCGCACCGCAAAAGCAGCCCAATCACCCGTTCCGCGTCCCGCACGCTCACCGCGTCGGGCAGCACCACCAGCACCGCCCGATCCGCGCCGCCACAGGCGTTCCGAAAACCGCGCCCCACGCCAGCCGGACAGTCAATCAGCACGTAATCAAACTTTGCTTTCAGTTTGTCGATGATCTGACCGGTCTGTTCGGCCGTCACCGACTCGCTGCCGCGCGTCGCCGCCGCGTTCAGCACATACAGCTCGCCCACACCCGGCGCCTGGATCAGCGCGGGTCGGAGTTTGCTCACGCCCTCGGCGACGTCTGCCACATCGTACACGACCCGGTCTTGAATGCCCGTCAGGATGTCCAGGCTTCGCATGCCCATATCCATGTCCACCAGCGCGACCGACTTTC
>JAVBTW010000210.1:0-7673 GCA_031555975.1 Eubacteriales bacterium | reverse complement strand
GGCGGGTCGTCACTGAGGACCAGCGCCTCGATGCCTGGTTCCAATTCGCAGCTGATCGTCAGCAGCTTGCCGCGATGGGCGCTCAAGTCGAGGGGCAGCAGGCAGGTTTGATGCGGCCCGAGGCAGCTTTCAAAGCGAATCAACACTTCGCCTGCGGAGGATAGTGTGTACCACTGCTTAGGCGACTGTTCGTCATAGGGCAGGTATGCGTAGCGGGCGGACGCCTGAAAAGAAAGGGTTTGCATCGCAATTACTCCTTCAATGGGGCGCGCCGCCTATGATGGGCATAAGCGGCGCACAGAGATGGGCAGTGTTACTGGGCTGTGGCGAAATAGGCGTCCAATCCGGCCTGTTTGAGCGTCAGGTATTCTTCCAGCCCGGCGTCCTTCAACTGCTGGAGATAGCCGTCCCATTCCTCGTCCACGCCGCCCATGGTAATCCAGCGGGCGCGGGCTTCGTCGGTGATGGTGTTGATGTCCACGGACAGCTTCAACACGCGCTCGGTGTCCTCCATGGACATGACCACTTCGGGGTAGAATTCCTCGTTCATATAGGGGAAGTAGTACTCCTGCCGCTGACGGAGCATGTCGGAAGCGTCCGGCGGATACTCGACCACGCTGTCGTAGTAGTAATCGAGGATGGCGTGTGGGTTCTTCGCCGGGGTGCTGGTGCCGCGGCGGCTCTCGATGTCCATGCCTTCGGGCAGGGGCAGCGGGATCAGCTTTCCGGCCTCGTCCTTTTCGTACACTTCGCCCAGCATGCCCCAGTTGATCTGCGGGCTCCACTCCTTGCTCAGGCCCAGGTCAAGCCAGCGAACGGCGATCTCGGGGTTCTTGCAGGCCTTGGTGATCACAGCAAAGTTCTTGTTGGTACCCCACTCGGTCAGGTTTTCGCGGGACCATTCCTGGTGACCGTCGGGTCCCTTCAGCGGCGGCAGATTGACGTACTCCGCGGCGCGGTTGATGCCCACGGCGTGAGAGGCGTCCCACTTGATGAACGAGCCGTATACCGCATCGGCGGCGCTGCCTTTGGCGATCAGCTGGGCCTCGGTCTGCGTGAACGCCTCAATGTCGATGAGGCCCTCCTGGTACAGGTCGGCGAAGTACTGGATGCCCGCCTTGTATTCGGGTTCGGCGGCGGTGAAGACCACTTTTCCGTCCTTGACGTAGATGTGGTCGCCGGTGTCCGGTCGCCCAAAGGCGCCGAACAGCGAGCCCATGTTGCCGTGGTTGCGCCAGACGCCGCTGGGCGAATCGAGGAAGCTAAACCCGATCTCGTCTGCGATGCCGTTGCCGTTGGCGTCGTTCTCGACGAAGGTTTTCAGCGCCTGCTTGTATTCCTCTGTGGTCTGGGGCACGGGCAGATTGAATTTGTCCAACCAGGTCTTGTTGATGTAGTGCAGGCCGTGGGTGTGAACCAGGCCGAACATCTCCTCCACGCGGCCCAGCTGATACAGCTTGCCGTCCGGCAGCGACCACAGCTGGCGCACCTGCGGGCGCTGCTCGAACAGGGACTGGATGTTGGGCGCGTACTGGTCGATATACTCGTCCATGGCAATGAAGTTGCCACTGGCGGCGTTATCGAACACGTCCTTGTCGGACAGCCCGCCAAGGATGAGGTCCGGCAGGTTGCCGCTCATGAGCATCAGGCTCTTCTTTTCGGGCCACTCGGACTCGGGGATCAGGTTCCATTCGATGTGCACATTGGTCGCGGCTTCGTAGTCCTGATAGAGCTTCAGTTCGTTGTAGGGCTTCTGACGGGCATTGTAGGAAGTGGCAATGTTCAGCGTCACGGTCTCCTTGACCACGGGCCAACCGGTCGGGTTGAAGTTGTCTTCCGCCAGCGCGCCCGTCCAGGACAGCACCAGCATGGCAGCAAGTATCCAGGTTACCAAACGCTTCATAAGTCAGTCCCTCCTCCGAATTTGGTTTCACGGGTACATGACCCGATATCCCCAGACAAAAGACTCGGTTCAGCCTTTGATCGATCCAACCAGGACGCCGCGGGTAAAGTGCTTTTGTACGAAAGGATAGGCGATCATCACCGGGAGGCTGGACACCACAATCAGACCGTATTTGACCAGGTCGGCCATTTGCTGCTTCTTGGCGGCCAGCTCGAAGTCCGAGAGCATGTTGGGTGGGAGCTGATTGCGCACCAGGATGTTGCGCAACACCAGCTGCAGCGGGTACAGCGCCCGGTTGTCCAGGTAGATCAGCTCTTTGAAGTAAGAGTTCCATTGGCTGACCCCGTAATACAGCGCCATGATCGCGATCAGCGCGCTGGAAACCGGCAGCACGATGGACACGAAAAAGCGGGTGTTGCTGCAGCCATCGATCTGCGCGGCCTCCAGCAGTTCGTCAGGGATGCTTTGGGAAAAGAATGTGCGCGCGATGATCAGGTTCCACGCAGACACCGCTGCGGTGAGCAGCACCGCCCACGGGGAGTTCAAAAGGCCCAGTGACTGAACCACCAAGAACGTGGGTACCAGGCCGCCACCGAAGAACATTGTGAGTGTGATAAAGAACATGATGATGTTCCGACCCACCAAATCCTTGCGGGAAAGCGCGTACGCGCCGGGCAGCGTGGCCCCGAGCGAGATCAGTATCCCGCCCACGGTGTACAATATGGAGTTCAGGTAACCCTGCCAGATGGTGCTGTCGGAAAAGATCTCGCGGTAGCCATCGAACAGGATGCCCACGGGATAGAGGATCACCCGGCCTTGATAGATCGCAAATGGGTTCGAGATTGAGGCGATCAGCACGAAGTAGAGTGGATAGGCAAACACCAGCAGCATCGCGATGAGCAGCACCACGGTCACCGCCATGAATGCCCGGTCCTCCATGGACTCGCGCACGCGCGTCTTTTTCATGGGTTCCCCTCCTCACCACAGACTAATGTCCGCCAGCTTCTTGGCGATGGTGTTGGTGGCCAGCAGCAGCGCAAAGTTGATGACTGAGTTGAACAGTCCGATGGCCGCTGACGAGGAATAGTCCGCGCTGAGCAGGCCGACCTTGTAGGTGTAGGTGGCGATGATCTCTGAGGTGGACAGGTTGGTGTTCTGCTGCATCAGCAGCGCTTTTTCGAACCCCACGCTCATCAAATTGCCCACAGCCATGATCATCATGATGATGATCGTGGGCATGATGCAGGGTATATCCACATGCAGGATCTTTTGCATCCGGCTCGCGCCGTCGATGGTGGCAGCCTCGTAGAAGTCGGGGCTCACGCCCGCGAGCGCTGCGAGGTACACGATTGCCCCCCAACCCATGCCCTGCCAGATGCCGGAAAGAATGTACACGCTGCGGAAGTAGGCGGGGCTGGAGATGAACGGCTGGCTCTTGCCGCCCAGCATGCGGATGAACTGATTGATGATGCCGCTATTTGGGGAGAGGAACGCGTTGAGCATGCCCACCATCACGACGGTGGAGATGAAGTAGGGCATGTAGCTGGCGTTTTGCAGCAGCCGCTTAAACGGGCCGTTGCGCAGTTGGTTCAGCAGCAGCGCGAACACCACCGGCGGCCAAAAACCCAGCAAAAACTGGTAGGCGCTCAGCAGGATTGTGTTGCCGACGGTGCGCCGGAATACCGTGGACGAGACGAACGACTGAAAGTGCTGCATGCCCACCCAGGGCGCCTCTGTGAAGCTGAGCCCGGGCTTGAAATCACGGAACGCGATCTGCACGCCATACATGGGCGCATAGCAGAAAATGAGGAAAAACAGTGCTGTAGGCAACAGGAACAGATACAGTTCCCAGTTGCGGGTGATGTGCCGCAGCCTGCTGGCTTGGCTCCGATGAGATCGCGCATTCACAGCTTACGCCTCCTCCCGTGGGGTCGGAATCAGCACCTGCCAGTCGAAGTGCGCACCACCGCCTTCAAGCTGAAGCTGCGTCAGGTGGCGCTGTCTGGTGGCCTCGAAAGTGAACGCAAGCCGGTCGTCCATGAAGAGTTCGACCCAATTGTCGGTCACATACAGATCCAACAGGGCGGTGGGGCCGAAGGCGAACGTATGCCGCGTGGTGATGCCACCGGGCGTGGTCACAACCATCTGCCGTGCGTCTGCGTCAAGCGTCAACCGGCCGTCCTGCCACTGAAGCGAAAAGCGCAGCGGGTCAGGACCGCTGACTACAAGGCGGAGCCGGTTTGGGTTGGGCGGCAGGGGCACGATGGCGGCGTCCTGCGCCTGGCCTGATGCGAATGGCTCTCGGTAGTGATCGACGATCTCCCGGGCGGGCCTCATCAACAGCGCACCCTGCTTGCCTGCGAAGACCTCTCTTGGCAGGGACATGGCTCCGTTCATCCAGCCGCCCATCCACAGCAGGCGGTCGCCGTCTGGGATTGCTTTGCCGGCGTGGGCGAAGGGGCCTTCCATGCCTGAGACCGGGTCCGCCCGATAGGGACCGAACCGCTGCGCAGCGCGCTGATAGCCGCGGCAGGTGAGCAAATAATGCCAAGGCCCAATCTGGTGATAATCCGGGCATTCGTCGCCATACTCGGCATCCATCGGCGGCAGCGCACGCCAGTGGACCAAATCTTCGCTCTCCATATGGCCGATGACCCAATTGTCGCTGCTCAGGTCTGGCGCATTTTCGCCGCTGGCCGGGTTCGCCAGCATGAACATGTCGTAAAGCTTCCGCTCGCTATCGTAAACCACGCAGGGGTCGCGAAAATCGCGGTGACGGCTGGCGGAATAGTGCGCGGGGTGCGGGCTGAGGGTGTCTGAGGGATGCTTGTCAAAACTGAAAAGGTCACGGCTGGTGGCATGCCTTATGAACTCGCGCCCGTTGTGGTTCTCGAGCGACCAGGCGGTGTACCAGGCGTGATGCAGCCCGGCGGGATCGGTGAGCAGGCAGCCTGTGAACACATTGCCACTGTCCAGCGCCCAGGGATCGCCCGGCTCGCGGGAGATGGCGGGCGGCGCGTGGCGCCAGGTTACCAGGTCGCGCGTCCAGGCGTGCTCCCATTGAACCCCCTCATTACCGCTGGCGTTGAGCAGATAATACACATGGTAGACTCCGTCGTGATATATTCCTTGAATGTCGCCGATGGCGCGCCCGTCAGGCGAGGTGAGGTGTGGATCGGTCAGCTGTTGCATGGCTATTCACTCACGATCGTCATCAATATGGCTTCAACCTCAGTTTTAGAAATGTTTACGTTTACATTTGAGATTATAGTGCAAATAGCGGGTCCTGTCAAGGCAATATTTCTGTAATGCACAGAATTGACGCAATACATCTGCGCGAAACATGGATGAATCGATGTTTTATGTTGCGAAGCACCCGGCAAAAATGTAAAACACGATTATTGTTACATTAAGTGTTTCCTTCGCTGTTGCGCAATGGGAAAGATGTGGTATACTAAAGTTGATGGGCAATGCCCGTGTTACATTGCAGATACAGCGCACATGCGCTTCGGAAGGGGAGGCCGCTATGGCGAACAGTCGCGACGTTGCGCAGCGCGCGGGGGTTTCGATCGCCTCAGTCTCGCGCGCATTTCATAACGATCCCAAGATCAAGCCCACCACAGCGCAGCGAATCCTGGAGGCCGCGCGTGAGTTGAATTATGTGCCGAACCTGGTCGCCAGCGGGCTGAAAAGCAGGCAGAGCAAGGGGATCGGCATCGTCATTTCGGACATCGAAAATCCGTTTTATATTCCGGTGATCAAGCACATGGAGTTAGCGCTGCGCAAACAGGGGTACCGGCTGATCATCATGTTTGACGACGGCGAACCCAATAGCGAGAGCGAAGCGCTGTTGCAAATGATGGCCAACCAGGTGGAAGGCGTGCTGTTCACGCCGAAGGACACCCGGTCCAAGGAGATGGTGGGTCGCTACCGCGAGAAGCAAATTCGGCTGCTCCAGCTGTACACGGCCCCGTATGAGGATCTGGACGCGTTGCAGGTGGACGACGATTACGGCGTGTACATCGCCACGCGCCATCTGCTGCAGATGGGCTATCGTCGCATACTCAATGTGGGCTCGAGCGCGCCTTCGGCATTCCAGCGGGCCTTCGCTGAAATCGGGCTGGACGCCGACCCCGCCTTTTTGGTGCGCGCTTTTGACGAATCCGACCCGTTCCCCTTGATCAAGGAGAGGATTGCCGCGGTCAAGCCCGACGCTGTCTTGGCAATCGCGGACCGAAACGGGCGGGCGACCATCCAGGCGCTGGGAAACCTGTCTCTGCGATATCCGCAGGACATCGGATTCATGATGTATGACGATGTCGCCTGGGTATCGATGCTCAATGTGACGGCCATCGCCCATCCGATCGAGGTGATCGCCGACACCGCAGCCCACCGCATCCTGCAGTTGATTTCCTGCGGCCAGCAGCATGGGCTGGTGACCGCGTCAATCAAGCCCTATGTGGTTCCGCGCGGATCTACACAACGTCCTGGTGATGATGCTGAAGGATGCTAGGCAATGAAAATCGGCGAGCACGTTCAGATGTGCTGAATGACCCGATGATTGCAGAAGCCGCAGCCCATGCAGAGCGGTAATAAGCCAGTGCATATCATGGCCATGGGTCAACGCAGGCGCAGATTGAGCAGCTTGCAGCTGGCAATGTGGCGAATGTCGTTTCATATATAATGAAACGACATTCTGTTTAGGCCGGATCGCACGCCGGATCGATTTCTCATGCTGATCGCTGGCGAGTTGCCATGAGTCCAATCTGAAATACGTACGACAGGTGCAAAATAGATGCTGCTCTATGCAGACGACATAAATCCAGCGCGTCGCGCTTTTAAAATGTTAGATGTAACACATTTTGTTGTTGACGATGTGAGATTTATGTGATATTATTTGCTTGCTTGAGTTGAATTTGCTTGCAGGCATAAACATCATTGGGTTTAGCGCCGAGTGATGAGCACAAAGGAGGGCCTTCCCATTGAATATGAAGGCGAGAAAAACACGAATTATCGAGATGCTCAGTGAGCAAGGCGAGATCAGCATACAGACGCTGTCTCAGATGCTGGGGGTTTCAGAAATGACGATCCATCGGGACCTCGACGCTTTAGAGGCCAAAAACAGGCTGAAAAAGAAGCGGGGCGGGGCCATTTACGTGGATGACAGGCCCGCAGGGGCAATGGGCATCTACCAAAGGGAGAAGGCGGCCATTGCGTATGAGGCGGCGAAACTGATCGAACCGGGTGACACGCTGCTGTTTGACAACAGCACCACTGCGCTGGAAGTGGCGCGCTGTGTGAAAAATCACTTCGCCCTCACTGTGTACGCAACAAACCTCGACGTGGCCAACGAGTTGAGATATTCACCGAACATTGTACTGTATTGCAGCGGCGGGTTCTATTTGCCGTCATCAACCGGATTTGTGGGTTCCATCACCGAAGCGTTTGTGGAGCGGTTGCATGTGTCCAAGTGCATTGTGGGCACGAGCGGCGTGTCGCTACAGTACGGCATCACCTGTCCCTATCCGCTGCACGCGGCGCTGCAGCGCAAGATCATGGCCGCGGCCGACCGAGTGATCATGGTGACAGACTACACCAAGTTTGGCAAGGTAGCCATCGAGAAGATCTGTGACATCAGCGAGGTGGACGATTTGGTGACGGACGACCGCGCCGACCCCGCGTTGATCCGGCAATATGAGGCACACACCCGCGTGACGGTCGCGCGCGTCAATTCCGAGGGGGAGGCGGTTCAATGACACGAACGGGCGTC
>JAVBTW010000269.1:0-5162 GCA_031555975.1 Eubacteriales bacterium | reverse complement strand
TGGGCGTCAAGCTTGGTTGAAAGGTTCATGGGATGCACCTCCTGTGGAGATACCCTCATCTGCATCGATGCGCTGCTGCACAATGGCCTTTGTTTGAGAACGCAGCGCATGGCGACGGTGATTACAACACACAAATCCGACGGTCGGTTACGGCCATCGGATCTGCGCATGTCTGGCGGCGCGGGGGCTTTACGCGCCGGTGTTCCCCGGCTCTTTCGGCGGGGTCAATCCGGCCCGTTTCAATGCTTCCTTCGCCTCTTGTTCCTGGCGTTCGCGTTCTGCGCGCTCGGCGCGCTTCTGTGCGGCACGTTCGGCGGCGACGCGCTCACGCTGCTCTCTGGCTTTGGCCTCTGCCTCCTCGGCTTCCTGCATGATCTGGTCCACACTGGCGCCGTTCATGAGTTTTTCGAACTCGACGGTGTCCAGTTTTTCCTTCTTCATCAGGACCTCAGCGATCATGTCCAACTGGTCACGGTGCTCGGTCAGAATCTGTTCCGCCGTCACTTCAGCTTCCGACAGCAGTTTTTTGACCTCAGCATCCACCTTGGAGGTCATCTCGTCCGAGTATTCGCTGTGGCTGGAAAAATCGCGGCCCAGGAATACCTCGTGTTCGCCGCCCAGAAAGATCGGGCCCAGTTCGTCTGACATGCCGTACTTGGTCACCATGCCGCGGGCGATCTGGTTGGCTTGCTTGATGTCGGACGACGCGCCGGTTGAAATATCGCCCATCACCATGCGCTCAGCCACGCGGCCACCCATCGCCATGGCAATCTGACTTTTCAGCTTGGCCTTTGTGACATAATTGACTTCCTCATTAGGCAGACCCAGCGTGTAGCCACCGGCGCCCTTGCCGCGCGGGATGATGGACACCTCATGCACTTTGTCGCCTTCCATCAAATAGTGCATCACCAGCGCGTGGCCGGCTTCGTGGTAGGCGACAAGCCGCTTGTCCTTCGGTGTCACGCGATAGCTCTTCTTTTCCGTGCCCATCTGAACCTTGGTGATGGCCTCTTCGAGGGTGTCCATGGTGATGGTCGGGTTGTTGCGCCGCGCGGTCAGGATCGCGGCCTCGTTCAGCACATTTTCGATGTCCGCGCCCGTGAAGAACGGCGTCTTTTTCGCCAGTGTTGACAAATCGACGTTCGGGTCCATGGGCTTGCCGCGGGCGTGGACCTTCATGATCTCCTCGCGGCCCAGGATGTCGGGATAATTGACGGTGATCTGGCGATCGAACCGGCCCGGACGCAGCAGCGCGGGGTCCAGGATGTCGGCCCGGTTGGTGGCCGCCATCACGATCACCCCCTCATTGTGGGTGAACCCGTCCATCTCCACCAACAATTGGTTCAGGGTCTGCTCGCGCTCATCATGGCCGCCGCCGAGGCCCGCGCCGCGCTGCCGCCCCACCGCGTCAATCTCGTCAATAAACACGATGGACGGCGCGGCCTTCTTGGCCTGGTCAAACAGGTCGCGCTCACGGCTCGCGCCGACGCCCACGAACATCTCACCAAAGTCGGAGCCTGAGATGGTGAAAAACGGCACCGCGGCTTCGCCGGAGACCGCCCGCGCCAGCAGCGTCTTGCCGGTGCCGGGAGGGCCGACGAGCAGCACACCCTTGGGAATGCGCGCACCCACGTCGGTGAACTTCTTGGGGTCTTTAAGGAACTCGACGATCTCGCGCAGTTCCTCTTTTTCCTCTTCGGCGCCCGCCACGTCCCGGAAGGTGACCTTGTTCTTTGACGGGTCGGTGAGCCTCGCCTTGCTCTTACCAAAGCTCATCACGCCCTTGCCGCCACCCGACTGTTGGCGCATCAGGAAGTACCACAGCCCCGCCATCAGCAACATCGAAACCAGCAGCGGCAACCAGTCCACCCACCACGCAGCAGGCACGGGTTTTTGATAGACAATCTCAAATTTGTAATCTCGACTTGAAACCGCACCGACGTCCACGCCCAGTTTCTCGGCGTAGATCACATCCACGTCGTTGTAAAACCGGTCGGAGTTCAGGTTGTCGGTGATCAGGTCGTACCTGGTGCTGCCGAATTGGTCAGCGGGAATTTTGCTCGTGGTGCTGCGCGCCACCAGCGTGTTGCCAGCCAGCATGATATGGCTGATCTGGTCCTTTTCGATCATGTTCAGCAACTGCGAATAGTTGATTTCGGTCACTGTATCGCGCGGGGTGGTGCCCAGCGCATTCACCATGAACATGATCACAATGACCAAGACCACATACATCAGCAGCGGCCCTTGCAGATATTTTTTCCACTTGTTCTGGTTCAAAATGCATGTACCTCGACTTTCCCGGTCAGTGCAAAGCCCGCCTACTGCAGGCTTCTCATAATTATATCACATGTGCGCGCCGATTCAAACCGGAAGTAAAGGCATTTGTGTAAAGAATTCAATAGGGCGCGGTGAACGATGTGGCGCCATTTCCTCACAGCGGGCCCGGTGGCGCGATGCGATCCACGAGGATCAAGCGGTCATTTTTGTCCATCTCGCACACAAAAGCTTCCGCATTTTTCGGCTGATAGTCATAGTAGCCGCGCCTCGAATCGCCCAGCGCGGACAGCAGCGCCATGACCGTGCCGCCATGGCAGACGATGGCCGCATCGTCGCTGGGCGCAAGGTGTAGCGCCAGAAACGCGCCCACGCAGCGCGCGTCAAAGGACGCGCGGGACTCGCCATCGGGGATGGTGTTGCGGCCCTCACTGGCCACCCAAGCGCGGTAGCGCGGATCGCATTCCATCTCCGCGTGGGTATTGCCCTCGAGGATGCCAAAATCCATCTCTCGAAGCCCGTCGATCACAGCGGGCGCCATCTCGGGAAAAACCAGCGCAGCAGTCTCCCGACACCGCCGCATCGGGCTGATGAAGAGCGCCGCAGGAAGCGGGTTTTTGCGCGCCGCCAGCGCTCGTCTCAATCCCTCAGCCTGCGCCACGCCCACATCGCACAGCCCTTCGTCGGTCCGCCCGATGTACCGCCGCTGAAGGTTGCCCGCTGTCGCGCCGTGCCTGATCAACAAAATCATGAGAGCGTCCCTTTCAGCGCTTGCGGAAGTCCACAGTACAGCCGCACCACGCAATCCGCCTCGCGCGCCAAGGTCTGGCACATGTGCCCCACACGCTCGCGCCATTCGCGCTGGTCCGCGCCCATGGGTATCACGCCCGAGCCCACCTCATCGCAGGTCACGCAGGCCGCAGCCCGTGCGCGTGACAATAGATCGTTCTCGATATGCGAATCCTTGAGCAGCTCATGCAGGTCGAACAGGACTTCGGATTCGTCGAATCGCGACAGCGCAAACTCCCGCTGGCCCTGATGCGCGCCGCCGATGACCAACATCATAAAACAACACCATCCGCTATGCAAATTGCCGGAGACCGGCTCATACCTACCGAAACACCGCCGCAAAGATGAGCATCATCAGCTCAGCGATGCATGTAAACCACCCGGCAACGTCGCCCGTCGCGCCGCTGAACTTCATCATCGCCGTCCAGGCACAATACGCCGCGCTGACGGCCACACCCGCGACCATCCACCAGCCGCCCAGCGCCAGCATCGCAGTTGCGCACAGGGCCGCCCATCCGAGCAGCACTGCCTGCACATTCCGGCGGTCCGCAGCGCCTGCAAATGTCGCGCCCAGTCCGCCCGCCCGCGCCGAAGGCAACACCAACAGCCCCAGCGCGCTCACAGCACGCACCAGCGCCCCGCCCAGCGCGTAACACCAGACCTGCCGTGCATCCCAGCCAATCTCATGCCAGGCTCCGAATGCGGCCAAAAAATAAGCGCTCATCGCCATTGCGCCGAATGCGCCCACATGCGGATCCTTCATGATCCGGAGCATCTCGTCCCGGTCCCGGCGCGAGGACAATGCGTCCACAGTATCCACGAACCCGTCCAGGTGAATCCCGCCTGTCACCAGCAGCGGCACCAGCGCCGCCAGCGCCGCAAAAAACACATGCCCCACGCCAAGCAGGCCCACTGCCCAGACCCATAGCGCCATACACGCGCCCTGAACCCAGCCCACCACAGGGAACCAGCACAGCGCATAGCGCATGCCCGCGTCGCTCCACTCAACCCTCGGCACCGGCAGGCGTGAATACATGCTCAGGGCGATCCAAAGCGCATTCAGCATCGCGGCAATTCCCCCTTGTGCAGTATCGGCAGCCCATAGGCCATTTCCACGACTCGGTCCGCATCCTTGGCGATCTCCCTGTGCAAGAAGGCGAGCTGACGCACATACTCGTCCGTGTATTCACCATAGCCGCCCCCGTCGGAAAACACGTCGTTCGATACCACGACCAGCTCGTCGCACAGCATCCCCAGACGCCGCACGCCGCGCAGAATGCCCTCCGCATCGGGATCATTCACCAACAGGTTCCCCAGGCATTCCAGCAACACCACGCGGTAGCCCGCCACATCAGCCGCATCCAAATGCTCATAACATTCCAGCGTGTCAAATCCCTTGTCTCGGCGCACGAACCGGTGCCTCGCAATGCGCGCAAGACACTCGTCGTCCCAAGGGCGCATGGTGGCTATGTACAATCGCGGCGACATGCCCGTCTGTTCGACCAAGCGTTCCGCCAGCGGACTTTTGCCGCTCGCGCCGCCGCCGATGATCAGCGTCAGCATGGCGCTTCCTCCCGCGTGAAGTGTTGATACTGCACAATGGCCGCGTCTTCGAATGTCAACGCATCGCGGTATACCGCCAGCGCCATGTCCAGCATCGGCACCAGCGCGACCGCGCCAGTACCCTCGCCCAGGTGCAACCCCGCATGGATCGGCGCGGTCAGCTGCAAGGCGTCCAAGACCCTTTTCCCCGCCGGTTCGGCGCTGATGTGGCTCGCAATCAGATACCCGGCGGCATCAGGACACATGCGCACGGCACACAGCGCCGCCACGCCCGCGATCACGCCGTCCAGCACCACAGGCACATGCAGCTGTGCGCAGCCAAGCACAAGCCCGCTTAAAGCGGCGATATCCAGCCCACCGACCTTGGCAATCACATCCACGGCATCAGATGGGTCTGGCCGGTTCAACTCCAGCGCGCGGCGCACGACGCTCCGCTTTGTGTCAAGTCCCGCGTCCGAGAGTCCCGCACCGCGCCCAACCATGGCCGCCGGACTGCACCCAAGCAGCGCACTGGCCACCGCGGCGCTGGTCGTGGT
>JAVBTW010000189.1:0-4419 GCA_031555975.1 Eubacteriales bacterium | reverse complement strand
CAAAATCGAAAAGCTGCTCTAAGTCAAGAACAGACCCGACATCGACATCCGCATTGTCAAGGATCTCCCCCGGCACGTAGGCTAATGCTACACCATGCGTCTGAACAACCTGTTCATCGAACTGAACGACGACCGATCCCTGAAATACAAGACGGTTACTGAGTGAACCTCACCGGTGCCCGGCCTGGTCGATCCCCGGTATACCCGCGTACACGCGCCGCCCGATCCCATCCATGGGACAGGGCGGCGCTGTGCGGCCTGTGACATGCAGTCAAGAAGAGAATGATGCCTGCGCGACCACATCGTTGATTGTCCGTTTCAGCTTCTCGTATACACCCGTGTTTTCGGGCAACCACAGCCGCGTGATGGCGTCGCAGATTTCCGCGTTGGGGTTTCTGTATGGTATGATCAGCAGTTCGGTTTCCGACATCACGGCGATTTCCAGTTGTAAATTGCGTTCCTGACCCTCCCGCATGTAGTTGTCTGCGGCAATGAGGCACCCGATGTCCGCCTCGGGGATGGGTAGCGTATACACGAAGGACAGCTCGACATTTTCTTTGTCCTGGTAGGATGTGAAGCCGATCGGGATCAGGTCCGTGGGTTCATAGGGATCCGCCAACACTACGGCACCGGTTGCATGCCCGTCCTCCCAGATTTCCAGTTCCGTCTTGCTGCCGGCCCGGAGCAGTTCTTCTTCCAACTCACGCTTCGCGGCGTCGTCGCAGATGCCCATGGGAACGACGGTCCCGATGAGATCGGTTCTGTCAAGATTGGCGGTGCAGTGGCCGCCAAACAGATTGTAGCTCGGCGTTTTGTAGTCGCGCTTGCGCCTTGCCTGCTGTTTCGGGGTCCGGTCATGGACGATCCATTTTCCTCGGTCGCGTCCATCGGCGACAAACGGCACGATGATGACGGTCAGATGGCGCTCGCCCGTCTTTTCAGCGCGCGTTCTTTCCGTAAAACCCACGATGTAACAGTCGTCGCCACGCCGCTCCACGACGTAGAGCGGCTCTCCGTTCGCGCCGATCAGCGGCTTTCCGCAAACAGCGCACAGGCCAGTTGGATCCAGATGTTGTGGACAGTCATGGTCTAGGGGCTTGCTGGTCATGTTGGTCACCTGCTTTCATCGCTTGTATACTTATTATATGATAAATGGGTTACGAATGAAAGATGCATGGGTTAAAGAAATTGCGCTTTGTGGCCTGCATGGGCGCTGGTGGACTTGAAATAATTCGTCGGCATCCCGACAAACAAACTGTTCCTGGCGCGCAATCTGTGGTACAATGATCCGGGAATGGCTAAGTACATGAATATGGAGGGAGTCACCATGAATCATTTCACCGATCCGTTCAATGTATATCGGCTCACGCCGATGCAATCGCGGTCTGTCAGCCCTGAGAACAAGCGCGGCGAAAAGGGCAAGGGCGGCATGGCGAAACTGGGCGAAGGCACGGCCAGCAACGCGGCGCGCGATCTGGGACAGGGCTGGAAGGTGGATCCCTATATTTATATAGAGCCGGGCGAAACCGCCGAGCTGATGGATGTGGATGGGGAAGGGGTCATTCAGCACATCTGGATGACCTGCACCGGCACCTGGCGTGACGAGATCCTGCGCATGTATTGGGACGGCGCGGAGCATCCGAGCGTGGAGTGCCCGGTGGGCGACTTTTTTGCCTGCGGCTGGGGCGAATTCGCGCAGGTGAACTCGGCTGCGGTGTGTGTCAATCCGGGCAGCGCGTTCAATTGCTACTGGCCCATGCCATTCAAAAAACACAGCCGCATCACCATCGAAAACCGAGGCGCGCACCGCGTGGTGATCTACTATCAGATCAGCTACAACCTCATGGCGCTGCCAGAGGACGCCGGCTATTTCCATGCCCAGTTCCGCAGGGTGAACCCGCTGGCATACAAGGACGTGTATACGCTGCTCGACGGCGCAAAAGGGCCGGGGCGCTATGTGGGCACCTACATGGCCTGGGGCGTCAACAACACCGGTTGGTGGGGCGAGGGTGAGATCAAGTTTTTCATGGATGGCGACACCGAATTCCCCACGATATGCGGCACCGGCACGGAGGACTATTTCTGCGGCTCCTACAACTTTGAGAACCAAAAGACCCACGCCTACCAACCCTTCACCACCGCTTACGCGGGTCTGCCGCAGGTCATTCAGCCCGACGGCACATACCGCTCCCAGACGCGTTTCGGGCTGTACCGCTGGCACCTGGCTGATCCCATCGCGTTTGACAAGGAGCTGCGTGTGACCATTCAGGCGCTGGGCTGGCGCAGCGAAGGCCGCTATCTGCCCCTTCAGGACGACATCGCCTCCGTCAGCTTCTGGTACCAGCAAAACCTGAACGCCATGTTGCCGGCGCTGCCGGACGTGGATTCGCTGGAGATCATCTGAGCAACAAGGCAGAAAGATGCGTCCCCGGAATGTAAGGGACTGCCGCAATCGTTTTGCGACGGTCCCCGGTGTTTTGCGGCTGTTATCCGTCATCGCTCAGTGGATGACGGGCAGTTTATTCGGCGGCGTCAGAGTCCGCCTTTGTGCAGTGAATGGTTCCAGGAGGATGTTGGACAGGCGCGTAGATGGAATACAGTTTGATAGGCTTGTTGCCGGTGTTGATCAAGTTGTGCCAGGTTCCTGCCGGAACAAAGACCGCCGAGCCATCGGATACGTTTTGCTGAAATGTCAGGTTTTCCGGCGAACTGCCCATTAAAACCTGGCCCTTTCCTTGCTCAAGACGCAGGAACTGGTCCAGATTGTCGTGCATTTCCAGGCCGATCTCGCTGCCCGGAGCAATGCACATCAGGGTGAGCTGCAGGTGCGTACCTGTCCAGATGGCCCTCCGAAAGAAGGGGTTTTCCAGCGTCGCTTTTTCGATGTCAACTACATATGGGTTCGGGCCAAAGTCCTCGCCGATGGTGTTGCATCGCGCGGTCAGGCAGGGCGCGCCGCACCGGTCACACGGATCGTCGGGCCGTAGATCGTTCGGGCATGGACTGCAACATGCGCAACAAGGATCGCAATAATACATGAATACTCCTCTCTAACAGCCACAAGCGCACAGGTTCACTGGGGCTTAACGAGCGTTTGTTGGCCCCACATCATTCTATGCCGCACCGGGCACGGATGCGATTGGCGCCATGGTATGGGTGTGTGTCCGGCGATCCGGCAAAGCGCTTCCCGCACATCTCGGTTCGGTCCCGCATCCATTGCAAGCTGCGAAAAATACCAGGTGAAGCTTGCGTGACGGATGTTGACATTGGGCTTCTGGACGGTTACAATTGTCAATGGTCACTATACATCGAGGAAGGACATCACACATGAAGCATGAACAGTTCGGGGCCGAATACATCTGCACTCACCTGGGCGAGGAGGACGTGGCGAATCTGAATTATGGCGCTGTGATTCCACCGATCTATGAGACGTCCCTGCATGTGTTTCCGGACATGGAGCACATGGTGGGTATCAAAAAGGAAGAGGGCGAGCGCTTCGTCTATGGCCGCGTGAGCAATCCCACAACGTCCCTGCTGGAAAAAAAGCTGGCGGCGCTGGAGGGCGCGGACGGCGCAATGTGCTTCGCGTCTGGCATGGCGGCCATCTCCTCGGCGATTTTGCACTGTGTGCGGCCCGGCGACCATGTCGTGACGGTGCGCAATGTGTATGGCCCGACGCGCAATTTTCTGACGAATTATCTGGGTCAGTTTGGCGTCGATGTGACGTTTATCACGGGCACCGATCCGCAACAGTTTGAGGACGCGGTGCGCCCGAACACGAAAATGTTCTACTTGGAGAGCCCGTCGTCACTGGTGATGGAGATGCAGGACCTTGCAGCGGTGGCGGGCATCGCCAAGCGCCACGGCATCAAGACCGCTGTGGACAACACCTGGGCCACGCCCATCTACCAAAAGCCGCTGAGCCTGGGCATCGACATCACGGTCCACACCATGTCCAAATACATCGGCGGTCACAGCGACATCATTGGCGGCGTGCTTTGCGCGAACGCGGAGATCATTGAGTCGGTTCAGCACAATGAGCGCGAGCTGCTGGGCGGCATCATGGGTCCGTTTGAGTCCTGGCTCGGCATTCGCGGTCTGCGTACCATGCCGCTGCGACTGAAGCAGTCCGGCGAGAACGCCATGCGCGTGGCGCGGTTCCTGGAGCGGCATCCGCGCACATTGCAAGTCAACTATCCCGGCGTCGAGTCCTGTCCGCAGTACGAACTGGGCAAGCGCCAGATGTGCGGCTACAGCGGGCTGCTGAGCGTGGTGTTGGACGCGACGCCGGAGCAGATGGTCAAGGTTGCCGATCAGATGCCGATGTTCCGCAAGGGCGTCAGTTGGGGCGGGTTTGAGTCGCTGGTGACCTTGCCCATGTTCGGATCGACCGACGAGGACGCCAAGGCCCGCGGCGTC
>JAVBTW010000243.1:0-24539 GCA_031555975.1 Eubacteriales bacterium | reverse complement strand
TGCCTGGGCCACGATCTCAGCTTCTTTGTCATGGAACTTGGCGTTCAACACCACGTGTTTGACGCCGCGCTGGTCCAGCAACCGCGACAGGTGCTCGCTCTTTTCCACCGAAACCGTGCCCACCAAGACCGGCTGACCCGTGGCGTGGCGGTTGATGATCTCCTCGACGACGGCCTTATACTTCCCCTTTTCGGTGGTATAGACGCCGTCGTTCATGTCGTCGCGGATCATCGGCTTGTTGGTGGGGATGGTGACGCAGTCCAGCTTGTAGATGCCCTGGAACTCTTCTTCTTCCGTTTTCGCCGTACCGGTCATGCCTGACAGCTTTTTGTACATGCGGAAGTAGTTCTGGAACGTGATGGTGGCCAGGGTCTTTGATTCGCGCATGACCTTCACATGTTCCTTGGCCTCTATGGCCTGGTGCAGACCGTCACTGTAGCGGCGGCCGGTCATCAGGCGGCCCGTGAACTCATCGACGATCACGATCTCGCCCGCCTGGACCACATAGTCCACATCGCGCTTCATCATGACGTTCGCCTTCAACGCGGTCAGGATGTGGTGGTGAAGCTCGGTGTTCTGCGGGTCGGTGAGGTTGTCCACATTGAACGCGGCCTCGACCTTGCGCACCCCCTCTTCGGTCAGCACCAGCGTCTTTTGCTTTTCGTCGCGGGTGTAGTCCTCTTCGTTTTTCAGGCGCTGTACAAACTGGTCAGCGCGGCTGTACATCTCGGTCGATTTCTCGCCCTGGCCGGAGATGATGAGCGGCGTTCTGGCCTCGTCAATCAGAATCGAGTCAACCTCGTCGATGACCGCAAAGTTCAGCGGGCGCTGCACCATCTGATTTTTGTAAATGACCATGTTGTCGCGCAGATAATCAAACCCCAGCTCGTTGTTGGTGGCGTAGGTGATGTCCGCGTTGTAGGCCGCCTGACGGGCTCCGGCCTCCATATCATGCACGATCAGCCCGACCTGAAGCCCCAGGAACCGGTAGATGTTGCCCATCCATTCGCTGTGGAACCGGGCCAGATAGTCATTGACCGTGACCACATGCACGCCCTCGCCGCCAAGGGCGTTCAGGTATGCCGGGAACACGACCGTCAGCGTCTTGCCTTCACCGGTCTTCATCTCGGCGATTCTGCCCTGGTGCAGCACGATGCCGCCCACCAGCTGAGTGCGGAACGCGCGCTGTCCGATGGCGCGCACGGCGCCTTCACGCACGACCGCGTACGCCTCGGGCAAAAGGTCATCCAGTGCCTCGCCATTTTTCAGGCGCGCGCGGAATGTCTCTGTCATCGAGCACAGCTCGTCATTGGTCAACTTTTGCATCTGTGGCTCCAGCGCGTCGATCTTGTCCACAATGGGCCAGATGCGCTTGAGTTCCGCTTCGTTGGAGCCGGACAGCAGTCTTTTCAGGAAATCAAACATGGGTTGTCCTCCGTTTGTCGTCGTGCCGGATCACAAGTGGGCGCGTACGCCTGATTCATCGCGCCATATCCCAAGCATTATAGCACTTTCCACCAATCCCTACAATGTAGATTGCATTAAAACGGCTTGAACCCCGCGTGGCACGGAGCGACAATTTACGCGAGCAGCCTTATATCCTCACGAATATCGTGCTATAATATGACATTATCCAATTATGCACTGACGGGGAGGGCGAGCGTCATGGAAAACGCGGAGCGGCGCGCCAGCAACTTTATCGAAGAGTTTGTCGAGGAGGACCTGGCAAAGGGCCGGTTTGACCATGTCAAGACCCGGTTCCCGCCGGAGCCCAACGGATTTCTGCACATCGGCCACACCAAGGCATTCTGCATTGATTTTCAGATTGCCGAGAAGTATGGCGGCCTGTGCAACCTGCGCTTCGACGACACCAATCCCACCAAGGAAAAGACGGCGTTCGTCGAGGGCATCCAGAAAGACATCGAGTGGATGGGCTTTCATTGGGATAAGCTCTACTTCGCTTCGGATTTCTTTGACCAGCTATACGAAATCGCCGTGGGCCTGATCAAAAAGGGCGTGGCCTACGTGGACGACCAGTCCGCAGAGGAGATGCGCAAGCATCGCGGCACACTGACCGCGCCGGGCGTAAACAGCCCGTACCGCGACAGGCCGGTTGAGGAAAACCTGGACCTGTTCGAGCGCATGAAGAACGGCGAGTTCCCGGACGGCGCCCGTGTGCTGCGCGCCAAGATTGACATGGCCTCGCCCAATGTGCTGATGCGGGACCCGACGATATACCGCATCCTGCGCGCCCACCATCACAGAACCGGCGACAAATGGTGCATCTATCCGATGTATGACTTCCAGCACCCCATTCAGGACGCCATCGAGGGCGTGACACACTCGCTGTGCTCCATGGAATATGAGATTCACCGGCCGCTGTACGATTGGATGGTCACCCAGGCCGGGTTCGCACAGCCGCCGCGCCAGATTGAGTTTGCCCGGCTGAACATCACCCGCACCGTCATGAGCAAGCGCTATCTGAGAAAGCTCGTCGAAGAAGGCTATGTTTCCGGCTGGGACGATCCGCGCATGCCCACACTGGCCGCCATGCGCAGAAGGGGCTATACGCCCGAATCCATCAAGTCCTTCGTTGGCAAGGTCGGCGTCGCAAAGGCCGACAGCGAAGTGGACGGCGCGCTGCTGGAACACTGCGTCAGGGAGGGCCTCGCGGACATCGCGCCCCGCGCCATGGCCGTGCTGGACCCCATCAAACTTATACTGACCAACTGGCCCGAGGGCCAGACCGCAGAACTGCCCATGGAAAACCATCCGGACCACCCCGAGATGGGCGTGCGCATTGTGAAGTTTGGCCGCGAACTGTACATCGAGCGCGAGGATTTTATGGAAAACCCGCCGGGCAAGTTCTTCCGTCTCAAGCCGAACGGCGAAGTGCGGCTTAAGGGCGCGTACATCATCAAATGCGAAGAGGTTGTCAAGAATGACGCAGGCGAGATCACAGAGATTCGCTGCGCGGTCGATCTGACCTCCAAATCGGGCGAAGAGGGTGCAAACCGCAAAGTGAAGGGCACACTGCACTGGGTGTCCGCCGCGGACGCGCGGTCCATCGAGGTGCGGCTGTATGAGCCGATTCTCAGCGAGGAACCGGAGGGCGATGTGGCCAGCGAAGCGCTGCAGAACGAAGATGGCGAGGCCGAGGTATCGCAGAAGGATTTCATCAGCCGGCTAAACCCGGACAGCCTGGCCGTGCTGAAGGGCGCGGTGGCTGAGCCGATCATCGCCGATGCAGAAGTGGGCGCAAAGTTCCAGTTCCTGCGCATGGGCTACTTCAGCAAGGATCCGGATTCCACGGAAACGCTGCCGGTATATAACCGGACCGTGGCGCTCAAGGACACCTGGGCAAAGTTGAACAAGTAACGAAGAGGGGGCGGACGCCGCGGTCGCTCATGTGCGGCGTTCCCCATTTCACACCTAGGCAAAGGAGGCCACCAACATGACCCGCACCCGATTTGCGCCGTCGCCCACCGGCTACATGCACGTGGGCAATCTGCGCACGGCGCTGTTCACCTATCTGCTCGCCAAACACGATGGCGGCACCTTTATCCTGCGCATCGAGGACACCGACCAGGAGCGCGAAGTGCCCGGCGCCGTAGACCTGATCTACAAGACACTGCGCCAGGTTGGCCTGCACTACGACGAGGGCCCGGATGTGGGCGGCGATTTCGGCCCCTACATCCAGTCCGAGCGCAGACAGCTGTACAAAAAACACGCGGAAGACCTGGTCTCAAAGGGCGGCGCATATTACTGCTTCTGCACCAAGGAGCGGCTGGACGCGGCCCGCGCCGAGGCCGAAAAGCGGGGTGAGACGTTCAAGTACGACAAGCACTGCCTGCACATGCCGAAGGACGAGGTCCAGGCGCGCATCGCTAACGGAGCGCCCCACGTCATCCGCCAGAACATCCCGGAGGCGGGCGTGGCGGGCTTTGACGACGTGCTGTACGGTCACGTTGAAGTTGAGTGCAAGACGCTGGACGACAACGTACTGCTGAAGGCTGACGGGCTGCCGACCTACAACTTTGCCAATGTGGTGGACGATCACCTGATGGGCATCACTCATGTGATGCGCGGCACGGAATACCTTTCGTCCGCGCCCAAATACAACCTGCTGTATCGGGCGTTCGGCTGGGATGTGCCGCTGTACATCCACGTCACGCCGGTCATGCGGGACGCGCAGCACAAACTGTCCAAGCGCGCCGGTGACCCCACATTCGAGGACCTGCGCGCCATGGGCTATCTGGACGACGCCATCATGAACTATATCGCGCTGCTGGGCTGGAGCCCGGCAACCGACGATGAATTCTTCACACTGTCACAGCTGGTGGATGCGTTCGACATCAAGGGGCTGTCCAAATCCCCGTCGATCTTTGACATTCAAAAGCTGACCTGGATGAACGGCGAGTACATCAAGAAACTGGCTCCCGCCGAATATCTCAGGATCGCCACGCCGTGGTTTTCTAAGGTGCTAGATCCGGCAAAGTACGATTTCACGCGATTGGCCGAACTGATGCAGACGCGCACCGAAGTGTTCAAAGACATCCCCGAGATGGTGGATTTCCTTGCCGCGATGCCGGCGTTTGACGCCGAGTTGTACACGCACATAAAGATGAAGACAGATCCAGCCGTCGCGCTGGACGCACTGACCCAGATGCGGCCGGTGCTGGACTGCGTCACCGATTGGACCGAGGCAACGCTGCACGATACCTTGATGAACGCCATTGCGGGTTCGGGCATGAAGAACGGCCAGGTGCTCTGGCCGCTGCGCATCGCGATTTCCGGCAAGGCGTCCACACCAGGCGGCGCGATCGAAATCGCGTACCTGCTGGGCAAGCAAGAGACTTTGGCGCGGCTGGACCGGTCCATCGCGCAGCTCAAAGGCTGATGACCATGAATCCACTCAGCCGATTTCGCACCTTTCTGTTCAACGGCATGACTGCCATGGGCCGCCGGGGACGCCTTCGCTGGATCCCCGACGGGCCTTATTTGCGCCTTCAATACTGCTTCAAGCTGGGCCGTGTGCTGCACTTAAAGCGGCCCCGGCTCTACAATGAAAAGCTGCAATGGATCAAGCTGCACGACCGAAACCCAGACTACATCCGCTATGCGGACAAGCTGGCTGTGCGTGAGCATGTGCGCGAAAATGCAGGCGAACAGTATCTGATCCCGCTGATCGCCCGGTATGACACTGTATCGGACATCGACTGGACCGCGCTGCCCAACCGGTTCGCGATCAAGTGCACCCATGGCAGCGGTAGCAACATTCTGTGCACGGACAAAGAAAAGCTGGACACGGCGGACGCCAGTGCGAAACTGTGCCGCTGGATGCACCACAACTGGTACTGGCTCAGCCGTGAATGGCCGTACCTCAACATCAAGCCGCGCATCATCGTGGAACAGTTCCTGGGCGCTGAGGATGGCACGGTGCCCTTCGATTACAAAATCATGTGCTTTGAGGGCGAACCCACCTACATCATCGTAGACGCCGACCGCTACACGGCGCACACCCGCAATTTCTACGACACCGACTGGATCAAACAGCCCATGTTCAACCGCCACCCGAACATCCCCTATGACATTCCGCGCCCTGCGCAACTGGGAGAGATGCTTGAGGTCGCGAGAAAACTCAGTTGTGGCATCCACCATGTGCGGGTAGACTTTTATCTCGTGTCCGGCAAGGTATATTTCGGCGAAATGACCTTCTTTCACGGCTACGGCATGGAAGTGTTCAGTCCGCGCGAATTCGAACTGGGCATGGGCGACAGGATCAAATTGGACACTGACGGAGGCGCAAAATGACGACCGACCGAGGGTTTTTGGCTCAGATCCACCTGCACACATCCGAGAGCAGCGGCTGCGGTGAGGCGACCGGCGCGGAAATGGCGCGGGCTTGCAAAGACGCGGGCTATCAGCTGGTGGTGATCACGGATCACTTCATGAATGCCAACACCACCGCCGACCGCAGCTGGCCCTGGCGGCGCCAGGTGGAAACCCTGATGGCGGGCTATCGCGCCGCGAAGGCGGAGGGTGACCGGATCGGTTTGACGGTACTGTTTGCATGGGAGACCATGACACACGGCCCGGAGTTTTTGACCTACGGGCTGGACGAGGCATTTTTGCTCGGGAACCCTGACCTGGCCGACCTCGGCATCACGGAATACCTGCTGCGCATAGAGCGTGCCGGCGGGTTTGTGACCCACGCGCATCCCTATCGCGAGGCAGTCTACATCCAACCCTTCGCGCCATCCTACGATCACATTGAAGCCTGCGAGGTCTTTAATGCCCACCACAACCCGCGCTACAATCCGCCCGCACTGCGCGACGCGCAGAAATACGGACTGATCGAGCTGGCGGGCAGCGATGCCCACAGGATGGACCAGGTGGCGGAGGGCGCAATAAAACTGCCCTGGCCTGTGCATGACATGCCAGGTCTGATCGGGGCGTTCCGCAGCCGGAAGTGCGAGATCATTGAGCGGCTGTAGAAACATGAGGAAGACCCTTTGACCGCGGCCTCAGGACGACCTGGGGGATGGAACGTCGCTGCAGCGAGGAGATCCGTCGACTGCGTTCGCTTAGCTCTCTTCGCTCAGGATGACAGGGGAGGCAATGTGTCACTTCCGGTGTCATCCTGAGCGAAGTGCGGAGCGCGCAGTCGAAGGATCTCCCCTTCACAGCGGCACCGGCGCGCAGAGCCAAAGACCACTGCATCTGCGCCCAGCCGTTCGCCGCAGCGAGAGGCCATTGGACCGCGCCGCAACGATTGGGAGCGGCTGACTCACAACGCGTTCAGTAATCTCAAGCGCGTAAGCGCGCGAACACCCTCCCTGTGAAGAACGGAGAACGCGCTCCGGTCCTCACATGGGCCACCTCCATCCGCGGAACGAGGCAGGGATTGCCCGCCCAGCGAAGCGACAACAGGGAGTCCAGAGGGCCTTAGGCCCTTTGGCGGAGGTCCAGGAGGCAGCGCCTCCTGGTGTCCTAGCGTTGCTTTTATTGAGCGGCGCTACAGGTTCGTTTCCGGCATGCGCCTCACGGCTGGCCGGAAACGGTTAGTTACTGCCGCGCGCCTGCAGGGGACTGCCTGCGGTGCTTTCCACGGGCCATTATCACTGCCCCCTTTGGCATTTTGTGCGCGCGGGATCGAGGGGGACGGCCTCACGGGCGCAAAGGGCATTCTGCCCTCTGCACTCCTGACCAAAGGGCCTGAGGCCCTCTGGACTCCCCAGTGGCGCTTCGCTGGGTTCGGATGCAGCAGCGCGGGCCGCCTCGGCAATCGAGACGGCCCGTTTCTATGTGCCTTCGTTTCTGTTAGTTGGCGCGGAGGACGGCGACGCCGGTGTCGATGACGGCGGGGCCGGTGCTCAGACCGTTGATCGCGGCATATGCCTGGGCAGCGCCCAGATAGCCCATCGTGTAGGGGTTCTGCGCCATTGCACCCTTCAGCGAACCGTCGTTGAGCAAGCCCTGGATCGCATCGCTCTTATCAAAGCCCACGCCGATGATGTCCTTGCCGCTGGCCTTGATCGCGTTGCCGGTGCCCACCGTGGACCCTTCGTTGGTACCGAAGATGCCCACCAGATCGTCATTGCCGCTGATGAAGTTGGTGGCGGCTTCCTGTGACGCGTCCGCCAGTCCATCCTTGAACTCGGTGGTCAACAGCTCAAACCGGCCGTCCGCCGTGATCACTTCACGGAAGCCGTTCTCACGGTTCATGGTGGAGTTTGTCGCGGTGTTCACGCCGATGATGGCGATCTTGCCTGCGGCTTTGCCCGCTGCGTCCAGCTCTTCGAGCATGGTCGTGGCGGCCAACTTGCCCGCTGCATAGTTGTCCGTTGACAGGGTCAAGAACGTCTTCGCTTCGGCCGGCGAGTCAACGTAGATGACCTTGATGCCCTTCGCCTGCGCGTCCTCAACGGTCTTGCTCAGGCCCGCCGGATCGACGGCAGCGAGCAGGATGACTGCCGGATTCTCCGCGATGGCGTTGTTCATGACTTCGATTTGCGCGGCGCCGTCCTTGGCTTCGGGCGCGTCCCACTTGTACTGCAGACCCAGCGCCGTGCAGATGTCCTTCGCGCCTGCGTCCACAGAGACCCAGTGCATGTCCATTTTGTCCATGGTGATCAGGTACACGAGTTCGCCCGCGGCGCTCGCGGTGGCCGCCAGACCCAGGGTCAACATGAGGACCAGTACCAGTGCCAGAACCTTCTTCATAACGTCAAACCTCCCATTTTTTCGCTTTGACGGCATGTCCCGCCCGCCGCCTGGGCGCTATCCAAGGGGGGATGCCCCTTTGTTAGCCCTTGTGACCGCCGAACAACTTCCTGAGGCTGATCGCATCGCCCCGCGCCACGCGGTCAATCAGCACCGCGATGATCACCACCACGCCGATCGTGATGTTTTTGAGCGCCTGCGGTGCGCCCGCAAACTGAAGTCCGTTCTGCAACACACCCCAGATACACGCACCCACCACGGTTCCGAACAGCAGCCCTTGTCCGCCCATCGTTGACACGCCGCCGATGACCGACGCCGCCACCGCGTACAACTCGAGGCCCGTCCCCGCGTTCATCATGCCCGTACCGCTCATCGCGGTCTGGATCAACCCCGCGATACTCGCCAGGAACGCGGACACGATGTAGGCCTTGCTCTGCGCCCATTCCGCGTTCACGCCGCTGAACCGCGCCGCATCATAGTTGGACCCAATGGCGTAGATGTGCCGCCCCGTCTTGGTCATGGACAACACGTAGTTGAACACCAAAAACAGGATCAGCGCAATCCAGATCGGCGCGTAGACCCACAGCCACTCACCGAAATAGAACAGGTTTCGGAACCCTTCCGAGCCAGCCGCGCTGATCAGATCCGTGTTGCGGTCTCCGTTGGCCATCTGGGCGATGCCGCGCGCGATGATCATCGTACCCAGCGTCGCAATAAACGGCGGCAGCTTGGTCTTGCTGATCAACGTACCATTCACCAGGCCCACCACCAGACAGCACAGGATCGTAAACGGCACGGCAATCCACGCGTTGATGCCCTTGGTCATTAACGTGGCCGAGATCATGCAGCTCATGCCGACCACCGAACCGATGGAAAGGTCGATGCCGCCCGTGATCAACACAAACGACTGTCCCATGCCGATGATCAGAATCGGCGCGATCTGGCGCAGCAGGTTTTGAACGTTCTGCACGTCTTTAAACTTGGGGTTGATGATCGCGAACCCCACGCACAAGAGCACCAGCGCCGTGGTCACGGAGATGACCTGACCCATGCCGCGCATGGCCAAAATCCGCTTGAATAAATTGTCTTGCCTGGGCTCAGTGTGCTGCATGCTGTCCCGCTCCTTTTGTTTCAAATTGCGTGGCATAGGTCATAATCGCGTCCTGCGTGGCCTGTGCGCGCGCCAGTTCGCCGGTAATCCGCCCGTCACACATCACGATGATCCGGTCCGCCATGCCCATCACTTCGGGCATTTCACTTGATACGAACAACACGCCGATGCCCTGCTGTTTGAGGTTGTTCATCAGGTTGTAGATCTCGATCTTGGCCGCCACATCGATGCCGCGGGTGGGTTCATCGAACAGCATCAGCTGCGCGTCCCGCACCAGCCACTTGCCCACGACCACCTTCTGTTGGTTTCCGCCGGACAGGTTCTTGGCCTCCACCATCTGTGACGCGGTCTTGATTTTCAGCTCATCGATGGCGCGCTGGGTGAGCCGCGTTTCCTTTTTGCCGTCGATCTTCCACAACTTGCCCGCAAGTTTGTCCAAATTCGCAAGGCCGATGTTCTCCCGCACAGGCAGCGCCACGCACAAGCCCTCTTTTTTTCGGTCCTCCGGCACACAGGCGATACCCACCTTGATGGCGTCTGTGGGCGAGTTCACTTGGACCGACTGGCCGTTCAGGATGATCTCGCCGCTGTCGATTGCATCCACGCCAAACAGGGCGCGCATGAGCTCTGTGCGCCCCGCGCCCATCAGTCCCGCAAAACCTAGAATCTCGCCCTGGCGCAGGGTAAAACTCACGTCTTTGACCAGCTTGCCCGCATTGATGTGCTTGACTTCCAGCACAACGCCGCCCACTTCGCAATCCACATGCGGGAATTTTTCAGTGATCTCACGCCCGACCATCAGCGAGATGATCTCGGGCAGGGAGGTTTCTTTGAAGTCCTTCGTGGCCACGAATCTGCCGTCGCGGAGCACCGTTACGCGGTCCACGATCGGGGCCAGCTCCTCAAGCCTGTGGGTGATGTACACAATGCCGACGCCCTTTTTCTTCAGGTCCAAAATGATCCGGTTCAGGTCCTGGACCTCGCGGGCGGTGAGCGCGGATGTGGGTTCGTCCATGATCAGCACTTTACAGTTCGTGGAGATGGCCTTGGCGATCTCCACCATCTGCTGGCCGCCGACGGGCAACCGGCCCACGATGGTGGTGGGATCGATGGAGATGTTGAGCTCCTGCAGATATTTCGCCGCCATCTGATTCATGTCCCTCTGGCGGATTTTCGTGTATCGGGTCTCCTCACGGCCCAGAAACATGTTCTCAGCCACGCTGAGGTGCTGGCACATGTTGAGCTCCTGGTGGATGATGGCAATGCCCAGCTCCTGCGCCTTCTTGGGCGTGAGCTGGCCTTGGGGCTGTCCGGAGACCAGGTATTCGCCATCATCGCGGGCATAGATGCCGCTGAGGATCTTCATCAATGTGGATTTTCCCGCCCCGTTTTCTCCCAGCAGCGCGTGGACTTCACCGGGCAGCAGCGTGAACTCCACGCCATCCAGCGCCTTCACGCCGGGGAATGTCTTGACGATGCCGGACATCTCAATGAGGTGCTCCAACTCGGCCACCCCTCCTTCTCTATGAAGGTTAACGGCATCAAAAACCGTGCCGCGATGCTCTCATTCTAAATGTTTGCGGTGTGTTTGTCAATGATAAGTTGGATAAATGTGCAATATCTACGTGTGATAATGCAGCGAAATAGACAGCAGTGAAAATATTCCGAGAAATGGGGTGGAAAAACACCGCGCCCAGCAAAAGGCCCCGCCAAGGCCAAAGGGCCATGGGCGGGGCCTTGCGCGGCGTTACATCAACTCGTCCGCGAACAAGCCGTACTGGACCAGCATCTTTTCCGTGAAATCCCGGCCCGCCACGCGCAGCGAGGGGTCCCTCACGCAAAGTGACCATAGATCAGTTGCTCTGCGCTCCAGCATGAAGCACTTGTCGTCCTCCAATTGAATCGGACTGGAAATCAACGGGATGTTGCTCGTCGCCGCCATCTCCCGCAGCAGCGGCCGCGCGCTGTCCTTAAACCCCAATATCCTTGCGTATGTCGGCCCCGGATACTGTTCCACCAGCGATTTATCCAGGCCCAACAGCGCATAGGTGCAGATCCGCGACAACCGCGCCATCGTATACCGCTTACACTTCAGGCGTTCCAACAGCGCCTCACGGCTTGTCGCGCCGCCGACCTTCTTTTTCACCCTCATCTCAAGTCCCTCGGAGATGTCCGGCAACCGCGCAATTTGCTCAGCATCCAATCCACGCAGCCGGTACAGCAACAGGTTGTCCAGCGCCGCCGCATCCGCCATGCCATCGGTTCCGATTTTCTTCAGCAGCTTTGCCGCAGCGTCCGGCATCGCGGCATATGCCTCTTCATGCCGCCCCTGAAAGAGCGCCTTTCGGATCGCTGAGGCACTGGCAATCTCACCCAACTCTTCACTGTGATAGTCATTGTCCCTGCGCACCACGCACAGGCCCATGGGCTGAGGCAGCCGCTCGTTCGCCTGTATATACTCCAGCGCCAGCACGGTGTTCGGCGCGTTGATCCAGTCCACCGGCACATCCAGGAACTCACTGAGCGCCTCGCCCCGCGCCCTGGGGAACGATTTGCCCGCGGCCAAGTGTGCGTGCAGCCGACGGGTCAGCTCCGGCGGCTCTTCGGACAGCGCCTGAGCCAGCAACTTCAACAGCGACAGATCCGCAATCTCGCACCCGAACGACAGCATGTCGATCTGCCCTAGCGAGCCCAGCAGGCCCACGCCGCCCAGCGCGAACCGGTCAGCAGGGCGCACCGCGAACAACGCGGGCAGTTCCAGCACCACATCCGCACCCGCCGCCAGCGCCATCTGTGCCCTGGCCCATTTGTCCACCAGCGCAGGGTCGCCGCGCTGGGTAAAGTTGCCGCTCATCACCACCACCAGATACTGGCAACCTGTCAGCTCTCGCGTTTTCATGATGTGGTACGCGTGCCCGTTGTGAAACGGATTGTATTCCGCGATGATCCCCGCAGTCGTATACATGCGCTCATCCCCCCTGCACCCCTTGCCCAGGTATGCGCTCATCCATGTGGCCGCTCGGCCCAGGGATGGACTCCTTTGCGCATACCTGGTATTTTACAGGAATCAAACGGTTTGCGCAAGTGCCACCTGACAGACGCGTCCAGTTGTGCTATAATGGAAGCCATGCAGCATACATGGGGGTATCGAAAACATGGCCAAACTCTACTTCCGATACGGCGCGATGGGATCCAGCAAGACCGCCAACGCGATCATGGTCCACTATAACTACGATGAAATGGGGCAGAAAGCCCTGATGATCAAGCCCGCCTTGGAAAAGCGCGACGGCAACCGCGTGGTCACGTCGCGCGTCGGACTGAGCTGTCCGTGCATCTACATGGAAGAGTTAACAGACGAGATCGCACGCGGATACCATTGTCTGATCGTGGACGAGGCTCAGTTCTTGAGCCCAGACCAGGTGCGGCAGCTGGTGCATGTCGTGGACGACCTGAACGTGCCGGTCATCGCGTATGGACTTCGCGCTGACTTCCGGGGAGAGCTGTTCCCGGGCAGCGCATGCCTCATGGCCTGGGCAGACACCATCGAAGAGGTCAAGACCGTGTGCTGGTGCGGAAAGAAGGCCACCTACAACACCCGCGTCATCGACGGCAAGGTGGCCCGCGAAGGCGCGCAGGTGTTTCTGGGCGGCAACGACAGCTATGTGAGCCTGTGCCGGCGGCACTGGGCGGAAGGGAATTTGGGCAATGGACCGCATTGTTGAGCTAAAAACCCTGGAAGAGAAGGAGCGGCTCTGGCCGCTGCTCGACCTGGCCGATGAGGACCGGGGCATGATCATGAAATACCTGGCCCGGGGCCGGATGTTCGCGCTGTATGTGGGCCAAGAGGCTGTCTGTGAGGCCGTCGTGGCCGAGCGCGAGGACGGGCACCTTGAATTGATGAACTTCGCCACCGACCCGGCGCATCAGCGCAAGGGCTCCGCCAGCGAGATGATCGCTTATTTGGTCAAGGCGTTCCATGGACAGTATGAAAAGCTGTACGTCGGCACCGCGTTCCCGGGCCTCTACGAGCGCTGGGGATTCCGATATGCGTATACCATCAAGAACTTCTTCGTGGATAACTACCCAAATCCGGTCATCGACGAGGGCCGGTTATGCGTGGACATGATTTGCTATCAGATGGACATCTGAAACGGTGGTACGGCATCTTTTTGTAGACCACGATCGGGCCTATGCGCGCATGCTCCGTAAAAACGCGTCAAAGATCCGCATCGACAACCCGTCGTCCAGCATCAACTCCGGGTGCCACTGCAGCCCCAGCAAAAACCGGTGACCGGGCAGCTCAATCGCCTCCACGATGCCGTCCTGTGTGTGTGCGGATGCCACCAGGCCTCTGCCCAGCCTGGCGACAGATTGATGGTGCAGGCTGTTTGTCGGGAACCGGTCTTTTTTCATGATCTCCATCAGCTTCGTCCCCGGCGCGACGATCACCTCATGATCCGGTTGCGGCGCTTCGCCGAGGTCGTGCTCCTTGCCGAGCAAGCTGGGAATGTCCTGATGGATGTCGCCGCCCAGGGCGATGTTCAGCACCTGAGCGCCACGCCAGACGCCCAGCATCGGCACGCCGCGCGGGAACATCAACTCAAACGCCCGCAGTTCCAACTCATCCCTGAGCAAGTTGGGCGTACCGCTTTTGGGGTGCATCACCTGACCAAACCGCGACGGATGCACATCGCCTCCGCCCTGGAAAAGCAGCGCGTCCAGCGAACGGATCAGCGCGTCTTGCGTCGCCCGATCGGCGTCATAGTCGATCACGACCACTTCGCCACCCGCCCGGCGCACACCTTCGATGCAACCTTTCGACGGATTCAGTTGCTTCGGGTCGTCCTGTTTGAGGCTGGGGATCATGCCGATTCTGGGTATGCTCATGGGCAGTTACGCTTCCTCATCAATGAATTGGAGCTTGCCGCAGCTCATCCGGCCCTCGGGACAGCGGTTTTGCACCGCGCAGCTGGGGCCAAACCAGCGAAAGACGCCGGGTGTCTCCGCCCGCAGTTGCGAAAGCAGCGACAGGCTCAGCTCGCGGATCTCCCACTGGGCGCGGGTGCAGGTGCGCAACTGCAGAAAATGCAGCAGCTCGCGTGCGTTCAGCGTGATCAGGATGTCCGATGTGCAGCCCGCCAGCGCGAAATAGGCCGCATCCGCCGGGGCCAGGCCCAGGTCAACGCAAGCGCCCAGCGCGAGACCATTTTGCTCAAAGGCGCGCCGGTATATGGACTCCGCCTCCCCATTTGCCGTCACCGACGCCGGCAACACATACCCGCCGCCCGCCAGCGCACGCCGCACCTCGCGGAACAGCGGCGACTGGATCCGGTGCCGCGCGTAGTGGGTCATGCTGGCCAGCGATACGTCTTTGACGCGGTAGGTATAGCACAGGCATTCCAGCTCTTTGGGCCGCGCGTCGCGGGTCAGCGCCCATATGCGGCGGTCCTTCGGCAGATCATCGAACCGGCCTGTAAACGCCAGGGCCGCCTCCAACAAAGACTGGGCGTCGCGTGGGCCGTCCACCAACGCCAGCGACGGCGCCACCACATGCGGCGCTTGGTACCCGTCCGGCGCGGGTTCCAGCGCCGTGTGTTCATACTTCGCCTTTTCCGCGTCCACCACGCCGGGATAGACCTTTTCAAATTCCGCCTGCATCGCCTCGCCGACTGCGCAAACCTCGCGCATCTCACGGCCGCGCCCGTAGCGCATGGCGCAGATGATGTGCGCCAGCTCGCGGGCGTTACAGCTCAAGTAGAAGTTACTGTGAAAGCAATAGGGCAGCACAAACCGGGCGTCCTCCTTGGGCACGCCCAGCGCCAGTAGCGCCGCATAGTCCGCGAACCGCGCCCGCATGGCGTCCGTATAGGCTCCGCGCAGCGCGTCTGAAAGGCCATCCGGCACATAAAATCCAGTGTCTGTGAAGTCCACATACCGCCTGGACTTGACAATGAACGCAGCCAGCCGGTGCTCGATCAGGAACTGCTCCACAAGCACCGAAACGTTCTGCAGCGCGATGGAAAAGCTGTGATGCTCCATCACCGATTTGTGGCCGCTGGAAAGCACCTTTTTGACCAGTTTCAGGTCCTTCTCGCCGCCATCGGTGGCGTCGTAGATCTCCAGCGCTGAACCTTCCTGGGTGGAAATGCGCCCCGCCGCCGCACACACGCGCACACCGCCGTCCGATTGAGAGATGATCCGTATCTCGGTCTGATGTGTCATTGGTACACCCCCCTGTCGAATGCCCTACTATCATATCAGATTCGGGGAGGTGGGGCAAGTATTTCGCATTGCTTCGCGCTCAGGATGACTGCCACGGAGGACGGAGACCTCAGCCGGGACCGAGGCCTATTCCTTCGCCGCCATCCGCCGGTTGATCACCACGCCCGCGATCAGCACGATCGGGAACACAATCGCGGACAAAATCCCCACCTTCAGGTTGTCCCCCGCCAATCCCGACACAAACCCCACGAGCGTCGGACCGCCGCTGCACCCAAGGTCACCCGCAAGCGCGAGGAACGCGAACATCGCCGTGCCGCCGCCCCGAATGGTCTGGGCCGCCGTGGAGAGGGTGCCAGGCCACATGATGCCCACCGACAGACCACACAGTCCGCAGCCGATCAGGCCCAGCACCGGCCACGGCGACAGGGAGATGACCAGATACGAACCGGCGCACAGCAGGCCGGAAATCAACATGAAATTCGACAAGTTCAGCCGATCGCCATACTTTCCATAGAACACCCGTGTCAGGCCCATCATGACCGCGAACATCATCGGGCCCGCCAGGTCGCCCACCGTTTTGCTCACGCCCAATCCCTGCTCGGCAAACGCGGACGCCCACTGGCTCACCGCCTGCTCGCACGCGCCGGCGCACAACATCAACAGCAGCAACACCCAGAACGTGCGCTTTGAGATCAGCGCCCGGAAACGAAGCCCGCCGTCCTCGCCCACGTCCAGCTGCGCAATCGGCACTTTCAGAAACTGAAACGCGTTATATACCGGCACAATCGCCCACAACGCGGCCAGTATCGGCCAGTTTTTGATGCCGAATACCCAGAAAAACAGCGTCGAGAGCAACACCACGCCCACTTGCCCCCAACTATAGAACGAGTGCAGCAGGCTCATGGTCTTTTCCTTGTGCTCGCTGGGGCAGCTCTCCACGATCGGACTGACCAGCACTTCCAGTAGCCCGCCACCGCAGGCGTAAATCATCACCGAGATCAGCAACCCCGCGAATGCATTGCCCATCAAATTGGGCAGCACAGCCAGCGCCGCCAATCCCAGCGCACTGAGCACATGGGCCAGCACAGCAGCCGCGCGATAGCCGATCTTGTCGATAAACCCTGCCGAGACCGCATCCACCGTCAGCTGCAGCCCAAAGTTGATCGTCACCAGCAGGGTAATCTGAGACAAGGGGATGCCATAGCTCGAGTGGAATGTCAGAAACAAAAGCGGTACAAAGTTGACCACGATGGCCTGCACGATGTATCCAATAAAGCAGGCGCGGATCGTGCCGTTGTAGTTCTGAGACATGTCGAGTACCTCTCCTTCATGCATGCGCTTCTGGTAGCATAGCATAACTGGCAGAGGTGTGCAATGCAGTTATGGGAAAGTTCATGCGGGCTGAGTACTTGCGCAGATCCCGAACCCAATTCATGCCTCCATCAACCACAGCACCGCCCGCTCGCCGTCCTGAAACGAGCGGAAAGCCACGCCGCGGTTCGTCTCGATCAGCATGTCCAGGAACTTGCCCTTGATGTCCTTGTCGCTGAGCAGCAGCGCCGCCTTGACACGATACTGGCCCAGCTTTTGCATCACTTCGCCCGCCACGCCCGTCCGCAGGCTGAAGAACGCTTCGGGCAGCGCACTCGCGTCGATCAGAACGCGGTTGGCCCGTTCTCCAATGCAGTCGCCGACGATCTGGGTGGGGTCCATCGACGCCGGACGTGTCGTCTGAGCGGCATAGTATAAGTAGGTTGCGCCGTTGCGCTCTATGACTTCGTATTGCATTGTTGCATTCTCCTTTTGGTGTACAGCCACCTGCGTCAAGCTCCGCTCATTCACCACATCGCCTTGGATGGCTTCGCGGGCCCGGTTCGTCCAATCCAGTTCCGTCTGATAGCTCATGCGCAAGTTCTCGCGGACCAACGCCTGCAGCGTGGCCGCAAAACCGTTTGCGGCCGTCGGCTTGCTGCATTGCTCAAGCTGACCAAGCAACTGACGCGCGTATGTCTCCAGCAAGGCGTCAACCCGGCAGGGACCCAGGCTGTCCGCGAGAGACAGTTGGGCCAAAAACGGTTTCTTTTGATCCGTCAGCTCCGGCGGTTCCGCGAGCCAGCGGGCGAGGTGGGCGCGGCCATCCTCTGTGATCGTGTACACCTTGCGCGAGGGCAAGCCGTCCCGATGATCGTGTTCACTCACCACGAGCCCTTCATCCAGCATGGCGCTGAGGGCTTTGTAAATCTGATTGTTGTTGCCCGACCAAGGCATGACCGGATCGTCCTGCATCCGCTTTTTGAGATCGTATCCGGCCAGAGGTTCGCGCGAAAGCAAGCCCAAGATGGCACATTCAATGGTCATTGTCAATCTCTCCATTCTCTTTAATAACCTATGTTAATAATAACATAGGTTATTAAAGATGTCAATACCCTAAAGTGCGTTGCAGGGCGTCTTTATATGCTCTGCTTCGCCCGGTGTCATCCCGAGCGCAAGCGCAGAACCTCCCCGCCCACGGGCGACATTCCTTTGGCGGAAAGGATGCCAGCTCACACGGGGGAGGTCCATTGCAGCCGCTCAGGGTGACGGTACTGTGGGGCGGTCAAGCTGGTAGGCAGCGCCTTGTGAACGCTCCCTGTGGTGTGGCCCGTTGCAAGCCCGATCACACTGTCCGGCTTGGCGATCATCTGCGCTGCGATACGCCACGCCACCAAGTTATAAAACTCATGAATGCCTTTGGCGGTGGTGAACTGCATGCTCATTGGCTCCTTTCAATCGTCTGATGGATCGCCTACAACCACAATGGATCAGCATGGATTGACATCTGCAAGGATCTATGATACCGTAAGCTTGTTTTCAGGCAGTACGTTCATTATGAGGTGACGCCCATGGCGACGATCAAAGACGTGGCAAGACAAGCGGGCGTCAGCAAGACACTGGTTTCGCGATACCTCAACTGCCAAAGTGGCGTGGGCAAGGCCACCAGCAGCCGGATCAAACATGCGATTGAAGAACTGAATTACCGTCCCAACGCGCTCGCCCGGTCGCTGGTCATGCGGCGCACATACTCCATCGGCGTCGTGATCGACGACATGACTTCTCCGTTCATCGTGCGCCTGATTGAAGGCATGGAACTCGGCGTACGCGAGGCCCAAGTCAAGGAACCCTACACGATCCTCTACACCAACTCCTGCGGAGACCTGGACAAAAAGCGCCACCAGATCGAATACCTGACCCGCGGCAGGGTGGATGGCATCATCCTGTACGGCTCGATGGTGAAGGACGACGCGCTGATTCGGCGCTTGCATGAACAACACTTCCCATTGGTGCTGGTTGAAAACGACATGCCCGGCGTCGCGCTGGACAAGGTCGTGATCGACAACGCGGGCGGCGCGTTTGCGGCCACGGAGCATCTGATCGGGCTGGGCCACCGGCGCATCGCGCACATCTGCGGCAATATGAACCTAAAGATCACCGCGGAGCGCATGAGCGGCTACGCGAGCGCGCTGCAGAGGCACGGCATGCCTGTGGACAGCGATCTGATCATCTTCCCCCGCTTTGACGACGAGGCCGACTGGGGCAGCGAGCGCGGCGGCCACAGGAGGATGTATTACACGCGCGGCTACGAGGCCATGAAAACGTTGATCGCGTCCCAAAAGACGCCGGATGCCGCTTTCTTCGCCACGGATCTGTCCGCATTCGGCGCGATTCGCGCGCTGACTGAGGCGGGTCTCACGGTGCCCAAAGACGTGTCGGTCATCGGCTTTGATGACGAGATCTCGGCAGCGCCGCAACTGGACGCCGCGCCCATCACATCCATGCAACAGCCGCTGCTGCAAGCCGGATATCAGTCCGTTCAGATGCTGATCCAGCGCCTGGAACACCCGGAAACGCCGGTTTTGCAGAAGGTGCTCTATACAACGATGATCCTGAGGAACACCACGGCCATGCGCAACGGATGACGCCTGCTTACATCGCTTCCATACGCAACAGCGCATGTCGCCTTGAACGCGCCACCTGACAGCACAATGTCCATCGCCTGGGACCACCGGAAAGGAGCGCGGCCGCATGCATTACGCAGACTACAAGACCATCCTGTCCCCAACAAACGGAATGAACCTGTATCGCGGCTGCACCCACGGCTGCATCTACTGTGACAGCCGCAGCACATGTTATCAGATGAAGCATGACTTTGAGGACATCGAGGTCAAGCGCGACGCGCCGCAAATCCTGGATGCACAGCTGCGCAAAAAAAGAGCGCCCTGCATGATCGGCACGGGCGCCATGACAGATCCCTATATTCCACTGGAGCGCGAGCTGGGCCTCACGAGGCAGTGCATAAAACTCATTGATGCCCACGGGTTTGGGCTGGCCATCCAGACAAAATCGAACCTGGTCCTGCGCGACATGGACGTGCTGCAATCGATCAACGCCAAGGCAAAATGCGTGGTACAAATGACGCTCACAACCTATGACGAGGCGCTCTGCAGGGCCATTGAACCCAACGTTTCCACAACCCGCGAACGGTTTGAGGCGCTCATGGCATTTGCTGACGCGGGCATTCCGACTGTCGTGTGGCTCAGTCCGATCCTGCCATTTCTCAACGACAGCGAGGAAAACCTGCGCGGACTGCTTGCCTACTGCGTCGAAGCGAAAGTTCGCGGCATCCTGACCGGACCTGACGCGGTTTTCCGATACATACGCCAGTTTGAGTCGAAATACCAGCAGACGACACTGTTCTGACCTGCAGGCACGGGGGGCTGTTTCCATGCGCGCACCGCCCCGACCTTACACGATGTTTCCCTGATAATCCATTTCTGTTGGACCAAAACCCACATTGAGCTGTTGCGCCAGTGCAAACCGTCCGTTCTCCGCGACCACGCGCCAGCGCACCACGAACGGCGCGTCCAACTGCCGCATCGTCAACACCAAAGTGCGCGAGTCCTCCCAGGCAAAGGCCAGCGCCACCGGAGACAGGCCATCGGGTCGCATGGCTGCGAATCCCTCGGCATTGTACATGCCGGATGCCCATCGTCCGCGCCCAAACCGCAACCGCCTTTGTTCACCCGCCATCGACAGCACCGCATCACACGCGTCGGCGCTGAACGAGAGCTTCATCCATTCGATCCCGCTCCCCGGGCGCGTCTGCAGCGTCCTTCCGTCCAACCCTTTTTCCGCATCCGTGGCATCCACCCCCGTCGGCGCGGCATAGGAGGCAGCCGCCAGTTTTGCCTCCAGCGCGGCATCCGCATCCGCATCTCCGGCAGCATCCAATCCCGGCAGCAACTCGCGCCACATGTGCGTCAGCACGGCCTGCATATCCGTCACGCCGCTGGTAATCGCCACCACCGCATCCTTCTCCGGGATCATCACACAGTATTGTCCGAACGCGCCGTCGCCGCGCCAGCAGTGCGGCTGACAGTGCCAGAACTGATATCCATAACCGGAGCCCCAGTCCAACTGCCCGCCGGTGGCCGCATTGTCCGAATGTGTGGCAAACGCCCTGTCAAACCAAGCCGCGTCCAGCAACCGTTCGCCCTGCCATACGCCTTTGTTCAAACAGAACTGGCCAAACTTCGCGATGTCCATCGGCCTGAGCATCAATCCGAATCCGCCCGTGTCGATACCATCCGCGCTCTGTTGCCAGAAAGCGCCCTCGATCCCGAGCGGTGCGAACAGCCTGGGCGTGAGGTAATCCAGCAGCCGACTGCCCGTGCGCGCCTGCACAATCGCTGACAGCATGTAGGTAGCCGCGGTATTATAGAGAAAGTGGGATCCGGGCGCGTACACCAGCGGGTGATCAAAGAACCTGCGCGCAAGGTCCTTTTTGCCATCAAAGATCTCCGGTTCCTCGCCATGGCCTGTGTTCATCGACAACACATTGTGCACTGTCAGCTCGTCCCACAGCACGCCGGGTTCTTTGGGGGCGTCATCCTTCAATATGTCAATCACGCGCTCATCCAACCGGACCTTGCCTTCCTGCACCAGAAACCCAATCGCCGTGGATGTGAATGATTTGCTCAATGAAAACAGCGTCGTCGGCTGTGTCGCCACATACGGCGCGAAGCTCGTTTCAGCGATCACCTTTCCATGCCTGAGCACAACAAGCCCATGCATCTCCAATCCACGCGTCCCCTGAACCGCGTCAACAAACCGCTCAATCGCCCTGGCATCCACGCCCTCCAGTGAAGGCATACTCCGTTGCAAATCTGGTGCGTGATGCGGCTTCGCATCGCAAAGGTCACAGCGCTGTCCACCGTTGTCGATCTTCCGCTCGTCCATCTTCTTCACCCCCATCGTTATTGCCCTGCGCAATCGCCGCCATTGCCGTCGCGCGTCCTGGACTCAGTATAGGGACAAAGCACACAGATGTCAAGGATGGCCAAAGGCGGGCGTTTAACCTAAATAGGCATCCACACCCGCAGAATGCCGTGTCGTATTTTGCCAAAACTCCCCAATGGGGAGTTTTTTCGCGCGCATATTTTCGGTAAAATACTCCTATCGACAACAAAAGGGGGGGATTCTATGAAGGTTAGTTCGGTGCGTTGGTGGTTGCTCATTCTTGGTATTCTGCTGGCGATTTTGGGCGTTGTGATGCTCGCAACGCCGGGCATGAACACCTTGGTCTTGGCCTATGTGGTATGCGCGCTGATGCTCATCTATGGCATCACGGAGATCGTGTTCTACATTGCGCACCATAAGAGTCAAGCCGTTTCAGGATGGTTGCTTGCGGATGGCATCATCACCGCGATCCTCGGTCTGTTGCTGCTGTTCATGCCCGGGGCGCAGATTCTGACCATGTCGCTCCTGTTTGCATTGTGGGTGCTGTTCACCGGCGTAACGCGGACGTCCGGCGCCTTTGCTGCAAGAGATGCGGGTTCGTCCAGTTGGGGCTGGGTATTGGCCGCAGGCATTCTTGGAATACTGATTGGCGTGTGGCTCATGTTCGATCCGCTGTTTGCGGTGATGACCATTGGCTATCTGCTTCCCGTCGCATTTATGGCCCAGGGCATATCGGCCATCGCCGCGTTTTTTGCAACCGGCAACGGGTAGTCCGTGTAACCGCTGATTGATTCGGTTGCCAGCCCGTCATGGCCAGAGGGGGCAGTTCATTGATCGCGGTTGCCTCGCACAACTCCGCATCCGCTTTGGGCCTGGAAAGAAAGGAGCGCGCCTCAATGGGACCTGTTTTTTCGGCGATACTGTCTCCGGCCGTCGGTGTGTTGATCAGTCCATTCCCCATTGTGGGATTGATCCTGATTTTGCTCAGTGACAAGGCCCGCGAAAACAGCCTCTTCTACATGCTCGGTTGGATTCTGGGAAATGCTGCTGTCTTTACGATCGCCATGCTTTGCATGAGCGCTGGCGCAGCTTCGCAGGACGATCCGTCAGCCCTCGGAAAGATTATCGCGTTCATACTCGGCGCACTGCTCATCGCGTTTGCCGTCAAAGAGTTCCTTGGGCGTCCGAAGGATGGTGAGAAAGCGAAAACACCAAAATGGTTTGACAAGATGAGCAGCATCAGTCCGCTCGGAGCCGCAGGATTCGGCGTGTTCCTGTCTGCCCTGAATCCGAAAAACCTGTTGCTGTCGATCAGCGCCGGAACCGCCGTCGGAGCCTTGAATGCCGCTGTATCCCATGAGTTCGCCGCCGCCATTGCCTATACGCTGATTGCCAGCGCCTCCATCATCGTGCCCACAGTCGCCTTTCTCGTCGCGGGCAAGCGATTGGACAAGGCGCTGGACTCCATGCGCGTGTGGCTTGTTCAGAACAATGCGGTCATCATGTCCCTATTGATGCTGATGATCGGATTGAATATGATCAGCAAGGCATTCTAACCATCAGTTCTTACAACATATTGGAGGAGGAAGAGACATGAAGACAGAGAATTTTGTCGTGATCACCTTTGAGGAGGAAGCCAAGGCCATCGAGGCATCCCACAAGCTGCAGGACCTCGCCCTTCGCGGCGACATCGCGATGGGATACAGCGTCATGCTGCGCAAAGGGCCAAACGGTGAGATTGAAGCGCTCAAGAAGAATACCGCGGGTGGCGACGACACCTGGAGCGGCATGTTCATCGGCATGCTGGTCGGCATGTTCTTCGGACCTCTGGGTTTCCTGCTCAGCATGCTGACAGGTACGGCGATTGGGGCGGGCGTCGATTATTCGCAGGTCAAGAAGGAAGACGGGTTTGTGGAGAAAGTCAAGGAGAAACTCAACAATGGACGAATTGCCATCATCACCAACTGCGATGAGAGCAGCTCCATCTTCATTGACAACGCCATGAAGGAACTGGGCGGAGACGTATACAGGAGCATGGCCACTAACTAGAATGTGTTGCTGAATGGAAGAAAGTGCAGGATTCAAGCCTTTTCGTCAAATCAAGGCGTTGGAGCGCGATGTACCGGAGGTACGCCGAGCAGAAAACGACGCAGCGTTTGCGGAAATGGCACGGATCATGCACTTTCGGAGTTGTGCACGGAACTGGAGGTATAGACATGTTTCGCTACGTCTTGACATCGTTTCGCGGCTATCGGATGAGTTGGCTGAAAGACGATTTGATTGCGGGCATCATCGTGGCGGCCCTGACCATCCCGGTGGCCATGGGCTACGCCGGCGTCGCCGGACTGCCGCCGATATATGGGCTCTATGCCTCCATGCTCCCGGTGCTTGGCTACATCCTGTTCGCGAGTTCACCCCAGATGATCTTCGGCGCGGACGCTTCCTCCAGCGCCATCACGGGTTCCTGCCTCGCGGCGCTGGGGATTGCCGCGGGTTCACAGGATGCGGTCTCCTCTGCAGTCATCCTTTCCCTGTTCGCGGGGATATTCCTCATCATTTTTTCCATCATGAAGCTTGGCAAATTCGCGGAGTACATTTCCAAGTCGGTCATGAGCGGGTTTATCTCGGGTATATCGCTTTCGATTCTCTTCGGTCAGATCCCCAAAATACTGGGGATTGCCGGAAGCGGCAATGATTTTCTGGG
>JAVBTW010000095.1:0-6583 GCA_031555975.1 Eubacteriales bacterium | reverse complement strand
AGGCGGACGAGCAGGCGTCCGCGATGCTGGCCCGCGCGCTGCTTGCCAAGGGCATTCAGATCCAAACCGGCGTCAGCGTGAAGCAATTTACCCCATCCGGTGCGGACCTGACCGACGGCACATCCATAAAAGGCGACTTCGCGCTGGCCTCCATCGGGGTCCGGTCAGACGTGACGCTGGGTAAGGCAATGGGACTTGAGATCAATCGCGGGATTGTGGTCGACGAATTCTGCCGCACTTCCGCGCCGGACGTGTTCGCGGCGGGCGATTGCGCGGAGTTCCATGGCCGCGTCGCAGGGCTGTGGGCGGCGGCGGTGGCCCAGGGCCAGGTCGCAGGTGCCGCCATGTGCGGCGACCAGATGACGCCCTACGAGCCGATCGTGCCTGCCACATCGTTTGAGGTTGGCGATGTGCAATTGTTTTCCGCGGGGACGCTGCAAGGAAAGGAACACATGACGCACCTCAACGAGCTGACGGGCGCATACAGAAGGCTGTATTTCCAGGACGGAAAGATCTGCGGCGCGGTGTTTGTCAAGGACACGCGCGGAAGCGCTATCGCGATTGAGCTGATCGCCAGGGGCGCAAGGCCTGAAGAGGCGCGCGGGGCGCTGTAAGAAGAAGCGGACGCCTGTACGCGAGTGAAATCGCCCCGGCCGCCCTCACGCCGTGTCATCCGCCCAACGTGTCATCCGCCCCGCACTGTGTCATCCGTACCCCACCGGGGTTAATCCTGCGCTCCGCCACGGACCTCCCCGCCTTGAGGCGACGCACCCGACGAAGAGGCGTCCGCTCACGCGGGGGGAGGTCCTTCGCGATCGCTCAGGATGACGCGGGTCGTGTGGCGTCGTTTCTCTGGGTGACGCACACTGCGGCCGTTTCGCGTTGTTGTTGCGCCTGCTGACGAGGCGCTTACTCCTCCTGCACCACCAGCGCCCTCGGCAACCATCGGTACAGGCAGTTCGCCAACTGCGCCGGGTCCACAGGCTTGCTGATGAAGTCATTGAATCCGTTCTCCATGAACATCTCCATGGCTCCGGAAACCGCGTTCGCGGTCAGCGCAACAATGGGCACGAATTGGGCGTAGCCACCCAGGGCGCGAATGCGGTGTACGGTTTCTACGCCGTCCATCTCAGGCATCATATGGTCCATGAAAATCAAGTCATAGGTCCGCTCCGAAGCCATGCGCAGTGCCAGCGCGCCGCTCTGGACCTGATCGGGATCGATGTCGTATTCTTCCAGCATGGCGGCCGCCACGACGAGGTTGATCTCGATGTCGTCCACCAGCAGTACGCGGGCTGACGGCGCGGTAAACCGGATGCCGCTGGCGCAAAAATCCTCTTTGAGGTCCGCTTCCGTGCCGGCTCGCAGTTGGACCGTCACGGTGAACGTGGACCCGACGCCATACTCACTTTCCACTTCGATGGACCCATTCATCAGGGCGCACAGCTTGCTGGTGATCGCAAGGCCCAGGCCCGTGCCGATCACCTGCTTGTTGCGCACCTTATCCAACTGCTCAAACGCGTTGTACAGCCGCGGCATGTCCTCTTGCCTGATGCCGATGCCGGTGTCCTGCACTGAGAACCGGAGCGCGCCGTCGTCCGCCATCCGCGCGCGGAACCAGACGGTGCCCTGTGCGGTATATTTTTGCGCGTTGGTCAGGATGTTCGTCAGCACCTGACGCAGCCGCATTTCATCGCCAAACACGACGTGCGGCAGCGATTCATCGAACTCACAGACAAACTGAAGCCGCTTCTGTTCGAACATAATCTGGAAAGTGACCTTGAGCATCTGCAGCAGCTTGCGCAGGTCAAAGTAGTCCTCCACCAGCTCCAGCTTGCCCGCCTCAATCTTGCTGATGTCCAGGATGTCGTTGATCAGGTTCAGCAGCACGTAGGACGAGTTCTGAATGTTTTTCAGATGCTCTCTTTGGGCCTGGGTCAGCTCGGTCTTTTTCAGGATGTCCGAGATGCCGATGATGGCGTTCATGGGTGTCCTGATTTCGTGCGATACGGTGGCCAGGAAGTCTGACTTGGCGCTGTTGGCGCGCTCAGCTGCTTCCTTGGCGGCCAGGATCTCCGTCACATCATGCAGCAGCAACATCCAACCCAGCACGGTGCCGTCGTCTGAGAGCATCGGGGTGATCTGCGCTGTGTAGTTGCGCTTGACCGCGCCTGCGCTTCGGTCGTTGATGTTTTCAAAGGCGACCGTGCGCTTTTGGCGCTTGGCTTCTCCGACCGCTCCTGAGACCAGCCCGCGCCAAGCGGGATCCGCAAGGTAGCCGAAGATGTCCGTATAGTGCTGCCCGATGATCAGCCCCGCGCCGCCGATGTGTGTGCGGTTCAAAAACTCGTCTCCGACATAGGCAAGCCGGTCGTCCTCGTCAAAGATCATGATGATGTCCGGGCAGTTTTGCAGCAACAGGTTCATGTAGCGCTCCTGCTTGCTGCGCTCCTGCTGAATGATCTCTGAGAGCTTGGCCTGGGCCTTGGAGACGCTCTTGTTCTTTTCGATGATCGCATTGAGCGATGCCAGCTGGCGATTCGCCTTTTTGTTCTCGCGCGAAAGCTGAAGCACCTGAGCCTCAAGCGCTTCTATGCGCTGCAGCGCGCTGTCAAGCTGTTCATCCAACCGCCATCACCTCGTCGTCGTTACCTGATCCGCCTTACAGTGCCAGCACCACGAGCGTGTCATTGTGGAACCGGCTGCGCGGCACACCGCTCTGGTCATAGACTGGGCAGATTTCGCCCCCCGCATAGGTGAACTGATAGGGGATGCTTTCAGGCAACAGTTTGTCGATCAGCAGCATCTCGGCATCGGTATCCACGCCCAGCGCCTGGAATCTGGCCAGGCAGGAAAACATCAGCAGACCGCCCTCCGGCGCGCTCCGCACGACTTCCATCATGGCGCGCTCCGTGGTGCGCATGACATCTGTGTGATCAATCGAGCCCACCGAAAGCGTGGCGTTCACCGGCATCACACCGCCGCACACCGCATAACCCTCCGGCGTGAACGCGAAGATGGCGCGGATCAGGGGCGGCGTACCGTCGCCAAAGTCAACCACATAGGGCACGGCGTTCACATTTTCCAGCTTGCCGTCCTCGGTCAGCCCCAGCGCTTCCATGTGCCGAATGACGGGCATGCCGTTCACTTCCATCAGCAGGTTGCGGTTTGACGCGGTGATCAGCGCGGGTTGCTGGCCCGCGATGCGCTCTTCGCTGAGCCGCGTCACAAAAAACCGAGGATGCACCTCGCCTGAGAGCAGCAGGATCGCCATCCGGTCCTTGGCTGTTTCGCCGTTCATGATGGTTTGGGCGGTGCGGTACTCCGGCGTGTGATCGACCGCGGTTGTGCCGAAATTGGGCACGCCATGACAGATGTCGTCGAGCATCGCGATGGTCTCGTCGCCGCCGATGTGAAACAGCAGCGGCAGGCAACTGATCATCAGCTTCGGCTCGCCGTCAAGCCCGATCCGGGCCAGTTCGTACATGTCGCGCAGCGGCCGCTCCTGATCACCCGACAGCGATTCGGAATAGGCCGCGGAAAAGTGTACATCGTCACTGGTCAAAACCGTGAGACTCAGCATCATCAGCCCGCGTTCATCACGGTCGGCATTGCCGATGGTGGTCGCGCCGATGATATCAAAGGGGAGCGCGCCGCAAAGCGCGGCCACAACGCCGCTGTCGATGAACTCACTGTAGCAGGTGAGCACACCCGCCGTGTTTTTTCGCAGGCTGTCTGGCAGGTTCAATTGGGACAGCACCTCTTCCACAGCCAAGCCAACATCGTCGATCTCCGTTGTGTGCGCCGTCAGCATCTTGATCATGCGTCAACCATCCTTTCGAATGCCCGATCAAACGCGGTTTCTAAACACAATGATTATATTCCTTTTTCGCCATTTTTGCAAGCTTTGCGACAGGATACGCCATAGACGCCGCTTGAACGCCGCAGCGCCCCCGCTGTGCCCCGAAACTGGCCCCACCCAAATCCGCTTTTGTGCATGCGTTGGCCTTGGTCAGCGTCTTGTCTGTGGTTGACAGCGCGAGACGTTAAAGGTACAATACTTTATTGGAAGGGGAGGGATGATTTCATGAACCAGATCAGCTTGAACGGGGACTGGCGCTTTGCAGCTCAGGGCGGCGAATGGCACAAGGCGGAGGTGCCAGGATCAGTATATGCGGATATGCTTCGGAACGGCATGATGGAGGATCCGTTTTATCGGGACAACGAGACGGCCGCGCTGAAGCTGATGGACCGGGATTATGTCTTCACACGCGCGTTTGAGCTTTCCGAAGAAGCCATGGCCTGCGACGCGCTGTTGCTGAACTGCGAAGGTTTGGATACCCTTGCGGACGTGCGGATCAACGGTCAGTGGGTGCTCCAGGCGGACAACATGCACCGCACCTGGACAGCGGACGTGCTGAACGTGGTGAAGCAAGGCGAAAACCAGATCGAAATCACATTCCATTCCCCCACCAAGTTCATCAAACAGGCCTATGCAGCCTGTCGCGCCGACGGGTCCGAGGACGCCATGGTAGGCTTTCCCCACCTGCGCAAGGCGCACTGCATGTTCGGTTGGGATGGGGGCCCGCGCTTGCCCGACTGCGGCATCTGGCGGAACATCAGCTTGATCCCTGTGGACGGCGCGCGGCTGCTGTCGGTTCGCGTCCATCAGGACCATGCGGCCGGTCATGTGAAGCTGTCCTTTGAGGCGGAGATCGAAGACTACGCCCAATCGGAGGATGAGGACTACCATGTGCGCATCCGCGTCACCGCGCCGGACGGCACCGTCATCAAATCCGAAGGCGAGGATATCGACATCCAAAACCCGAAGCTCTGGTGGCCCAACGGGTATGGCAGCCAGCCGCTGTACAAGATTGACGCCAAGCTGCTGCTCAGCGACCGTGTCGTGGACAGCTGGTCCTGCCGGATCGGGCTGCGCACGATGACCATGCACATCGAGAAGGACCAGTGGGGCGAATCCTTTGCCACCGAGGTCAACGGCGTCCAGGTTTTCGCGATGGGCGCGGACTACATCCCCGAGGACAACATCCTGCAGCGCGTGAACCCGGAGCGCACCCGGCTGCTGCTGACCGATGCCGTGCTGGCCAACCACAACGCCATCCGCGTCTGGGGCGGCGGCTATTACCCGGACGACTACTTCTTTGACCTCTGCGACGAACTGGGCCTCGTCGTTTGGCAAGACTTCATGTTTGCCTGCGCAGTATATGAACTGACGCCCGCGTTCGACGAGAACATCCGCTGCGAGGTGCGCGACAATGTGCGCCGCATTCGGCATCACGCCTCACTGGGCCTTTGGTGCGGCAACAACGAAATGGAGATGTTCGTCGACCAGGGCAATTGGGTCTCCAGCAAGAAGCAGAAGGCCGACTACATCAAAATGTACGAGTATGTCATCCCGCAAGCGCTGCGTGAGACGGACCCAGACACATTCTATTGGCCCGCGTCCCCCAGTTCCGGCGGCAGCTTTGACTTTCCCAACGACCCAGACCGGGGCGATGTGCACTATTGGGATGTTTGGCACGGCAACAAGCCGTTCACCGAGTACCGCAAGTTCTTCTTCCGCTACGCCTCGGAGTTCGGATTCCAGGCGCTGCCAAGCCTTCGCACCATCGAGTCCTTCACCGTCCCCTCGGACCGCAACATGTTCTCCTACATCATGGAGAAACATCAGCGCAACAACGCGGCCAACGGCAAGATCATGAACTACATGGCGCAGACGTTCCGCTATGCCAAGGACTTTGACCACCTGATCTACGCCAGTCAACTGCTGCAGGCGGAGGCCATCCGCTACGGCGTGGAGCATTGGCGGCGGCATCGCGGCCGCTGTATGGGCGCGATCTACTGGCAGTTGAATGACTGCTGGCCGGTGGCAAGCTGGTCGTCGATCGATTATTATGGGCGCTGGAAGGCGCTGCATTACGCATCGAAGCGTTTTTTCGCGCCTGTGCTGCTGAGCTGCGCGGAGGAATCCACGTTGACCCAGAACGACAATGTGAATGCGGAGCCGTTCGAACTGAAAAAATCCGCCCGGCTGAACGTGTCAAATGAGACGATAGCAGAGGCCGCCTGCCATGTCAAGTGGGCGCTGCGCGAGGCGTCAGGCAAAATCGTGATCGAGGGCAGCGAAGACGTGACCGTGCCCGCGCTGTCCGCGCTGTGGCTGACCGATCACAGCTTCTCCTATGCAAACGAGCATGGCCACTATTTCAGCTACGAGCTGTACCTGGACCAGCGGTGGGTCTCCGGCGGCACGGCGCTGTTCTGCGCGCCCAAGCACTTTGCGTTCCAAGACCCCAGGCTGAGCGTGCGGTTGGACGGCGATGCGCTGATCGTGAGAGCAGAGGCGTACGCGCGAAGCGTAGAGATCCTCTGTGATGATGCCGATGTGGTGTTTGAGGACAATTTCTTTGACCTGAACGGCGGTGAGCGCAGGATCCAGATCCTGCGCGGACAAGGTACACAGTTCAGGGTCAGGAGCGTGTGGGACATCGGGTAGCTGATCGCAGACCCAACGAGACACACCCCCGCCTGTCATCCTGAACGCAGTGAAGGACCTTCCCCA